>RFIV01000056.1 GCA_003695085.1 Gammaproteobacteria bacterium | reverse complement strand
GGTGCCGTCGTCCTCGATGTCGATGGACGCACCGGTTTCATCACACAGGGCACGAATGGTTGCACCGCCCTTGCCGATCACATCACGGATCTTGTCCGGATCGATCTTGATCTGAATCATGCTCGGTGCGGTATCCGACAGACCTTCACGCGGTTTGCTGATGACCTTGTTCATCTCGCCCAGAATGTGCAGACGCGCCTGAAGCGCCTGCTCCAGAGCGATCTCCATGATCTCTTCAGTGATGCCATTGATCTTGATATCCATCTGCAGGGCCGTCACACCATCCTGCGTGCCCGCGACCTTGAAGTCCATGTCACCCAGGTGATCTTCATCACCCAGAATATCGGTCAGAACCGCAAAGCGATCGCCTTCCTTGATCAGGCCCATGGCAATACCCGCCACCGGTGCCTTCAGCGGCACACCGGCATCCATCATGGCCAGGGAGGAACCACACACACTCGCCATGGACGAGGAACCGTTGGATTCAGTAATCTCGGATACCGCACGAATGACGTACGGGAACTCTTCCTGATTCGGCATCAGCGCCTGCACGCCACGACGCGCCAGACGGCCATGACCGATTTCACGGCGCCCCACGCCGCCCAGGCGGCTGACTTCACCCACGGAGAACGGCGGGAAGTTGTAATGGAACAGGAACGGCTCCTTGCGCTCGCCTTCCAGCGCATCCACGATCAGCGCGTCACGGCCTGTACCCAATGTCACGGTCACCAGAGCCTGGGTTTCACCCCGGGTGAAAAGGGCAGAACCGTGAGTCCGCGGCAGCACACCGATTTCACACTGAATGGGACGCACGGTCTTGTTATCACGCCCGTCAATTCGCGGCTTGCCTGACAGAATACGCTCGCGAACTGTCTCCTTTTCCAGCTTGCCAAAGTAGGACTTCACCTCTTCGGCAGTATACTCGCCTTCTTCGGGTGCCAGCGCTTCAACGGCTGCATCACGCAGTTCACCCAGACGGTTGTAGCGCTGCATCTTGTCAGAAATGGTGTAGGCTTCCTCGATGGCAGCCCCAAACTGAGCCTTGATCGCGTCTTTCAGCGCCGTGTTTTCCTCCGGGGCTGTCCACTCCCACTTGGGCTTGCCCGCCTCGGCACTGAACTCCTTGATAGCCTGGATCACGACCTGCATTTCTTCGTGTGCGAACAGCACGGCACCCAGCATCTCGTCTTCAGTGAGCTCCTTGGCCTCGGACTCCACCATCAATACGGCGTCGGCAGTCCCTGCGACCACCATGTCCAGCGCAGAGTGCTCCAGCTCATGGTTGGCCGGGTTGAGGATGTACCCCTTGTCCACATCATAACCCACACGCGCGGCACCAATCGGGCCCTGGAACGGAATGCCGGAGATTTCCAGTGCGGCGGACGCGGCAATCATGGCGGCGATATCCGGATCATGATCCTTGCTGGCAGACATGACCGTACAGATCAGCTGTACTTCGTTCATGAAACCATTGGGGAACAGCGGGCGGATGGGGCGGTCGATCAGGCGGGAGGTCAGGGTTTCCTTTTCAGTGGGGCGGCCTTCACGCTTGAAGTAGCCACCGGGAATCTTGCCCACCGCGTAGGTCTTTTCCTGATAGTGAACGGTCAGCGGGAAAAAGCCCTGACCTTCTTTCGGTTCCTTGGCAGCCACAACCGTGGCCAGTACGGCTGTATCGCCCATGGTCACCATGACGGCACCGGTGGCCTGCCGGGCAATCCGCCCTGTTTCCAAAGTTACTGTTGTCTGGCCATATTGAAATGTTTTACGGATGGGATTCACGGTGACTCCTTTAAAGTCTTTATCTCTGATTCTCTTCTCTTCCAACTGTCATATCCGATATGCGGCGCCCCAAACGCCGCAAGCCGGCAGGGTTTCCCCAGCCGGCACTGCGTAAAACCTGTCGGGGCAGCCAGGCTGCCCCTTCTGAAAAAGCTTAGCGACGCAGACCCAGACGCTTGATCAGATCAGCGTAACGCTCAGTGCTCTTGCCCTTGAGGTAGTCGAGCATTTTGCGACGCTGGTTAACCATGCGAATCAGACCACGACGAGAGTGGTGATCCTGCTTGTTCGCCTTGAAGTGCTCCTGCAGCTTGTTGATGTTGGCTGTCAGCAGCGCAACCTGTACTTCAGGAGAACCGGTATCGCCTTCTTTGGTCTGATACTCTTTGACGATTGCCGCTTTTTCTTGTGCACTCAGTGCCATGCGTTTTACTCCAATGAATATGCTTTCGGATTCAGCACCGGCCACGCATATTTGCAGCCGGGCTAAGCTTTTGCGTTCTGAACGTACTCCACGCTGACCAGGCGTCGGGACTTCAATTGTGTCCCTTCGATGACGCCCACGCCGATGAAATCGCCCCCGGGACCGTACAGGCGTACGTCGCCGGCTTCAGAACGGGGCGATATTGTAACCGGTTGTCCGTGCAGAAGCGAGTGTTTCTGAGCGGCATCCAGGTTGAACTTGGGTAAATGCTGAACCAGCGTATCGATCGCCTGCAGATACTGTTCCGGCGCATCGTCCTCGAGCAGCGTTTCCAGCTCCACGGCCTGATCCACGCTCAGGCCCGCCACTTCGGTTCGGTGCAGCGCGGTGATGTGCGCACCGCAGCCCAGGGCATCACCGATGTCTTCCATGAGGACACGGATATAGGTGCCCTTGGAACAGCGTACCGCTGCCTGCAGCTGATCTGACCGGGGCTGACTCAGGGACAACTGATGAATGACAACCGAACGGGGTTTGCGCTCGACCTCCACTCCCTTTCTCGCCAGCTTGTGCAGCGGCGTCCCCTTGTGCTTGACAGCCGAATACATGGGGGGAATCTGCTCGATCTCGCCGGAAAACCGGGCCTCCAGTTCAGCCAGATCCTGCGGTAAAATTTCCGGTACCTCATGCGTCTCGACAATCTCACCGTCTGCATCCCCGGTATCGGTTTTCTGCCCCAGACGCGCCGTGGCCAGATACCCCTTGTCTGCATTGAGCAGCACCTGGCCAAACTTGGTGGCCTCGCCCAGACAGACGGGCAGCAAGCCGGTAGCCAGGGGATCCAGCGCACCGGTATGTCCGGCCTTGGCAGCACGCAGGCGCGCCCGGATCTTCTGCACGACAGCATTTGACGTCATTCCGGCAGGCTTGTTCACCAGAATGACGCCATGCACGGGACGACCGCGGCGCTTAGGTCTGACCATTGTTTCCGGAGGAATCCCTGGCTCGCGCTTTGGCGATCAGTGCATTCATGCGCTGTGCGTAGCCCACGCTCTCATCATAATGAAAGCGCAGTTCGGGCATCACGCGCAGCTTGATGCGGCGGCCCAGCTCACTGCGCAGAAAGCCCCGTGCACCCTCCAGTATCTGGAGGGATTCCAGTGCTGCCTGCTCGTCATCCATGTCCCGAATATTGAGCACCGTCACATACACGTCCGCATACATGAGATCCTTGCTGATGCGCACCGCATTGACCGTGACCATGCCCAGACGTGGATCCTTGAGCTCTCGCTGAATCAATTGCGCCAGCTCACGCTGGACCTGGTCCCCGACCCGATCCAGCCGACTGTATTCTCTAGCCACGTGTGCCTCCGCTTACAGCTTGCGCTCGACCTTGACCCGGTCGTAGACCTCGATCAGATCGCCCACTTTCACTTCATAGTTGCGGACACCGATACCACACTCCATACCGTTACGTACTTCCTGCACGTCGTCCTTGAAGCGGCGCAGCGATTCCAGCTCACCCTCAAAGATTACGACATTGTCGCGCAGGACTCG
Source organism: Gammaproteobacteria bacterium (assembly GCA_003695085.1). Lineage (GTDB taxonomy): Bacteria > Pseudomonadota > Gammaproteobacteria > Pseudomonadales > Oleiphilaceae > Thermohahella. Next base: position 6,315 of record RFIV01000056.1, on the reverse strand, counting down.
GATCGGCTTGTTGCGGTATACCGTACCTTCGATGACCATGCAGCCCGCCACCTGACCGAACTTCGGCGAGCGGAAGGTTTCGCGCACTTCGGCAATACCGACAATATCTTCCCGGTACTCCGGCTCAAGCATACCGGTCAGCGCGGCCTTCACGTCATCAATGATGTCATAGATGACACTGTAATAGCGCAACTCCACACCTTCGGACTCAACAAGCTTGCGAGCCTTGGCATCTGCACGCACGTTGAAGCCAATGATGATGGCCTCCGAGGCCACGGCCAGCGAAACATCCGTTTCGGCAATACCGCCCACCCCACTGGATACGATATTGACCTTCACTTCCTCGTTCCCCAGGTCCTGCAGGGCGGCAGTCAGCGCTTCCAGTGATCCGCGCACATCGGTCTTGAGAATGATGTTGAGCGAACGGACTTCGCCTTTGCCCATGTTCTCGAACAGGTTTTCCAGGGACGCCTTCTGCTGACGTGCCAGACGCTCGGAACGCAGTTTTTCTTCGCGATACTCGGCGACCTCACGCGCCTTGCGCTCATCCTCGACAACGAGGAACTCGTCACCGGCGTCCGGTGTGCCGTTCAGGCCCAGAATCTCCACGGGCGTGGAAGGGCCGGCCTGTTTGACCTGCTTGCCGTTCTCGTCCAGCATCGCACGAACCCGGCCATAGTGCACGCCTGCCAGTACAATGTCCCCACGGTTCAGGGTGCCGTTCTGCACCAGCACGGTCGCCACGGAACCGCGCGACTTGTCGAGACTGGATTCAATGACCACGCCCTGTGCCGGCCCCTTGTGGTAGGCCTTCAGCTCCAGTATCTCAGACTGCAGCAAAATGGCTTCCAGCAGATCATCGATCCCCTGTCCCGTATGCGCCGAAACGTTGACAAACTGCACGTCCCCCCCCCAGTCTTCGGGGATGACTTCCAGCGCAGACAGTTCGTTGCGGACACGGTCGGGATCGGCATCTTCCTTGTCAATCTTGTTCACGGCCACAATCAGTGGCACACCCGCTGCGCGCGCATGCTCGACGGCTTCTTTCGTCTGCGGCATGACACCGTCATCAGCGGCCACCACCAGAATAACGATGTCGGTACACTGAGCACCCCGTGCACGCATGGCCGTGAAGGCTGCGTGACCCGGTGTATCCAGGAAGGTGATGTTTCCGTGATCGGTCTTCACCGCATACGCGCCAATATGCTGGGTAATGCCGCCGGACTCCTTCGCGGCCACACGCGTGCGGCGAATGTAGTCGAGCAGCGAGGTCTTGCCGTGGTCGACGTGCCCCATGACACTCACGACCGGTGCGCGAGGCTTCTGTTCGCCAGAGTAGCTGATGCCTTCCATCACTTCCTCTTCCACCGCGTTCTCCTTGGTCAGGACGACCTTGTGCCCCAACTCCTCGGCAACCAGCTGAGCCACCTCCTGGTCGATGGACTGGTTCACGGTGGCCATCACACCCAGCTTCATCAGGTGCTTGATGACTTCGGCAGCCTTGACAGCCATCTTCTGTGCCAGCTCACCCACCGTAATGGATTCACCAATCACCACCTCACGGGTAATCGGCTGCTGTGGGCGCTGTGCCTGCTGCTGCCTGGAGGCCTTCTTCTTGCGACGCTGCATAGCCTTGGGAGGCGCCTTGATACGTCCCTTGGGTGCCGCCGGCGCAGCCACCGGTTCCGCAACCGGCTCTTCGTCGGCCACCTCCAGCTCGGCTTCCACCAAGCGCTTGGGCGCCTTCTTCTCAGCCTTCGGCTTGGGCTTGTGCTTGTGCTTGGGCAGGTCTTCCTTGTCTTCTCGCGGCTCGTGCTTCTTCTTGTGTCCCTTCTTGTCATCTGACGATTCCGTCGCCGCCTGGGCCGCTTCCTGTGCAGCACGCGCGTCTTCCTCTGCCTTGCGACGCGCCTCCTCTTCGGCCTGCTTCTTCGCTTCCTCAGCCTTGCGCGCTTCTTCTTCAGCCTTTCTTGCCGCCTCTTCTTCAGCCTTGCGACGGGCTTCTTCTTCAGCCGCGCTGGCTGCAAGCTCCTCCGGTGAGGGGCCTTGCGGCGCCGCACGCTTCACATAAGTCCGCTTCTTGCGAACCTCGACATTGACCGTACGGTTGCCGCCGGAACGAATCTGCGTCGTCGTCTTTCGCTTGAGCGTGATCTTTTTGGGCTCGGCATCATTTTCACCGTGTGCCTGCTTGAGATAGGCCAGCAGGGCCTGCTTCTCCTTCGCGCTCACGGTATCTTCGGCCGAGGCTTTCGCCACACCCGCTTCTTTCATCTGGGTCAGGAGTTTTTCGACTGGCGTCCTGATCTCTTCCGCCAGCTGTCCTACGGTCACTTCTGTCATACTTGTCTCCTGCCTGCCCTTACTCTGCATCCTCGAACCAGGGCTTGCGAGCGATCATGATCAGCTCAGCAGCCCTTTCTTCGGTCATGCCTTCAATATCCATCAAATCATCCACGGCCTGCTCGGCGAGATCCTCCATGGTCACCACACCCTTTGCTGCCAGCTGGAAGGCGGTGTGACGATCCATGGTCTCCATGTTGAGCAGGTCCTCAGCCGGTTGCGCCTGCTCAAGCTTCTCTTCATCCGCCAGTGCCCTGTTCAGCAGGACATCCTTGGCGCGTTGACGCAGTGCAGCAACCAGCTCTTCGTCAAAACCTTCGATGGCCAGCATTTCCTCGGTGGGCACATAAGCCACTTCCTCAACACTGGTAAAGCCTTCCTCAGCCAGAACCTGAGCCAGCTCTTCATCCACATCCAGTTCCATCTGGAACAACTGGACGTAGGTACTCAGCTCTTCTTCCTGGCGCTTGAGGGCCTCTTCTTCAGTCATCACATCAATTTCCCAGCCGGTCAACTGGCTGGCAAGACGCACATTCTGTCCGCCACGGCCAATGGCCATGGCCAGGTTGTCTTCAGCCACCGCCACCTGCATGGTGTGCGTATCCTCATCGATGATGATGGACGCCACTTCTGCCGGTGCCATGGCATTAATCACGAGCTGGGCCGGGTTATCGTCCCACAGGACGATATCAATGCGCTCGTTGCACAGCTCGCCGGATACGGCTTGTACACGCGCGCCACGCATGCCCACGCACGCACCCACCGGATCAATGCGACCGTCGTTGGTCTTGACCGCAATCTTGGCCCGTGACCCCGGATCGCGGGCTGCAGCCTTGATCTCGATGACTTCTTCGGCAATCTCCGGCACTTCAATACGAAACAGCTCGATCAGCATTTCGTTGCAGGTGCGGCTGAGCACAAGCTGCGCCCCACGCTGATCTTCCCGGATCTCCTTGAGCAGAGCACGCACCCGGTCGCCCAGGCGGTATTTTTCCTGCCCGATCGTCTGATCCTTGGGAAGAATCGCTTCGGCATTGTTCCCCAAGTCGACAATAATGTTGTCGCGGGTGTTTTTCTTGACGGTACCGGACACCAGCTCACCGACGCGATGTCGGTACGCTTCTACAATCTTGGCGCGTTCGGCCTCACGCACCTTCTGCACGATGATCTGCTTGGCGGCCTGAGCACCGATCCGACCAAAATCGGCGGACTCAACCGGAATCTCATAGATGTCACCCGGTTTCAGATTCGGGTCGATTTCATGGGCTTCTTCCAGTGTCAGCTCCGTACCCAGTGCCGGGACTGCATCGTTGTCGACAACCAGCCAGCGGCGAAAAGCGCGATGCTCTCCGGTCTTGCGGTCAATCTCGACACGGATATCTGCCTCTTCGTCTTCAAACTGCTTTTTTGTGGCCGCGGCCAGCGCCAGCTCAATAGCTTCAAAAATGACGCCCTTGTCGACATCCTTCTCGTTGGCGATCGCTTCCACAACCATCAACATTTCTTTGCTCATTTTCCTGTTACCTCTGTCGCTGGGCCGTCTGTGCGCGGCACAATTTTCGCTTTTTCAATCCACTCGACCGGGAAAAGATATTCTTCCCCGTCCACATACAATCCGATCTCGTCAGTGTCCTCGACGCTGGACAGTACACCCTTGAACTTTCGGCGCCCCTCGAAAGGCGTACTCAGGCGAAGCTCAATCGTTTCCCCGATGAACTGACGGTACTGCCAGACTTCATAAAGCGGGCGATCCCAGCCGGGCGAGGAGACTTCGAGCACATATTCGCTCTTGATGGGGTCTTCAACATCCAGAACACCACTGACCTGACGGCTGACCTTTTCACAATCATCAACCGTGATGCCTTCTTCGGCATCAATATATATTCTCAGCAGGCTGCGCCGGCCCTGTACAAAATATTCCAATCCCCAGAAGATGTACCCCAATCCGTCCACCACAGGCCTGATCAGGGCAATCAAGTCGTCTTTTCTTGCCAAACTTAACCGCCTTTTATTACACAAACAAAAAATGGGCACCTAGCGCCCATTTCAGATACTGCTCGCTCCATGTAGCAAAAAACCCCTATCGGGGTTTTTGCTGGCCGACATCCTGATCGGCGGCGACATTATATCCCCTAAAAAATAAGCGGGTCAATGCCCGCTTATTTTCAAGATGGTGCCGAAGGCCGGACTTGAACCGGCACGGCCAGTGGCCACTACCCCCTCAAGATAGCGTGTCTACCAATTCCACCACTTCGGCAATCAACCTTATTCCAGCTCGGGCGTTGCGGGCCCGGCTGACTCACCTGCGTCCAGCGCCGGCACATCACTGCTTCCAGCCTCTTCTGCCGGAGCCTTCGCAGCGTCAACCTCGTTGACGACTGGCACACCCGGGATACCTTCCTCGGGATTGATGCTGGCCTTTTGCTTGGCGAACACCGCCAGCGCAATGCTGGTCGCAAAGAATAATACAGCCAACCACGATGTCAAGCGTTGCAGAAACGACGCACTGCCAGAGGCACCAAATACCGTCTGTGACGCCCCGCTGCCAAACGCAGCGCCCGCATCAGCCCCTTTTCCATGCTGAATCAGAATCAGGGCAATCAGCCCGATACTCAGCAGCACATGTACAGCGACAACCAGTGTTTCTACAAAACCCATTTCATGTCCTCTCAGAGAGGGCTGCAATTATACAGGCAAAACTTTCAACTTCAAGAGATGCACCCCCAACAAGTGCACCATCCACATCTTCACCGGCAAACAGGCTCGCTGCATTGTCCGCCTTGACCGACCCACCATAGAGAATCGGGATGCGATCGGCCGGCAATCCCAGCGATCCGAGTGCTGCGCGCAATTGGGCGTGCATGGCCTGCGCCTGCTCCGATGTAGCCGTCTTGCCGGTTCCGATCGCCCACACCGGCTCGTAGGCAATCACCACTTCTGCGCCTTCCGGCACAAGCCCCTCAAGCACTGACAGCTGGCGCTTGCAAACGGCTTCAGCCTGGCCTGCTTCGCGCTCTTCGAGTGTTTCGCCCACACAGAGCACCGGCACACATCCCGCTGCAAAGGCCTGAGCCAGCTTGGCCCGGACGACCTCGTCCGTTTCGCCATAATAGCTCCGCCGTTCGGAGTGCCCGATGATCACATAGCGAACGCCCTGATCAGCCAGCATGCCCGCCGTCACTTCGCCCGTGTAAGCACCCTCGGCCGTGGCAGAGCAATTCTGTGCGCCCAGCTCAACCGGCGCCCCTTCAAGAGCGGCCTTCAACGCACTCAGGTAGACGTCCGGTGGTGCCACCATGACCGTCACGCCCCCGGCCGGCTTCTGCGCCAATGCCGCCTTCAGGTCCGTTGCGTAAGCCTCGACAAATGCCTGCCGACCATTGCTTTTCCAGTTGCCCGCTACAATCCGTGCTCGCATCACACACCTCAATCTGTTTGGTTTCAGCCCTGCTCCAGCCCGCGAACGACCTCCGCGATCTGTTGGGCCAGTGCATCAACCAGCGCCTTGTCCGTGCCTTCCACCATGACCCGAACGACCGGCTCCGTGCCGGACAGACGAATCAGAACACGGCCCTGGTCACCCAAGACTCCCTCAGCCTCGGCAACGGCCTGTGCCACTTCGGGCACTTTTGTCACGTCCCGCTTCTCTTTCATGCGGACGTTTATCAGCGTCTGGGGTGTCTTGTGCACCCCTTGCAGCATATCGGACAAATGGGCGCAGCCTGCTTCGGCAAGCGCCGACAAGACCTGCAGTGCCGAAACAATGCCGTCACCCGTTGTGGTGACGTCGCGGCAGACAATATGCCCGGACCCTTCGCCCCCGATATACCAGTCTCTTTCAAACAGCTGCTCCATGACATAACGGTCGCCGACCTTGGCACGCGCGAAGTCGATGCCCGCCTCACGAAAGGCCTGCTCAATCCCGAAGTTGGTCATCAGTGTACCGACCACGCCGCCATGCAGCCGGCCTTG
>RFIV01000055.1 GCA_003695085.1 Gammaproteobacteria bacterium | reverse complement strand
GGGCGGCCTGGTCGTGGCCCTCGCCGGCTGGCCCCTGATCGGCCTCGGGGGCGCACTGGTCACGCTGGGCGGACTGGGCTACAAGGAATACCACTGTTTCCGGGTGCCCGGTCTGCAGCTGCAGCCGCTCTGGGTTGCTCTGTTCTGGGGTGGACTGCCCCTTGATGTCACAGCGCTTTCAATCGCCGCGGGTGCACTGGCTGCCGTGCTGTTTCTGGTGCTGGCCATCGCCAAGTGGCGCATGCCTCTGGACTACGATATCGGCGACAAGTCAAAGTACGAGATCTGACCCTCTGCACAAAGCAAATCAGTCGATATGTGATTGTGCCGCGCTCAAAAGCTTGAGCAAATGGCGGCGCTGTCTTGAGGAAGAAATGTCACACTGATCATGGCACGCAATCCCCAACCGCCAAACAGCGAATCCGGATGGCCGACCCGTTGTCACGTCAGGGCAGCGGGTCGGCCACTTCCCCCGTGAGTGTCAGGTTACTTTTCACTCAATCTGGCTGAGAATACGGCAACACCGCGCAGATTCAGTCTGATTCCCCGCCCCTGTCTGCGATCCCTGACATTTGCGTGTCCAATATCCACTGATCTGCCTAGTCCTTAGCGCCAGCTCTTCTGCCCCGCGTCGAAATAGTTAGCACTTACTTTCGTAACAGCCCAGTTAAACAAATGCATCCATTTGAAAAACCATCGTTTTTAGTGGAATGGTACACCGCATGCTCTCACCGAATTCTGCCGGGGTTGCAATCGGTCGATTCATCCGCCGGCACATGGAATCAAGACTGACCAATAAAGGGGATTCACAATGACCACCATGTTCCGCAATTCACTGCTTGGCATGCTGCTGAGCCTGTTGGCCCTGCCCGCCCAGGCGGTTCTGCTGACCTTTGACGAACCCGGCACAACACTCTTTACCAGCGCTGAAACCTTCTATGCCTCGCAGGGCGTGACCTTCTCGGGCGGCGGCCTGCTGGCCGACGGCCATCTAGGCGGCATGCCCGGCGAGCCGCAGTTTGTCAGCTATGCGGGTGAGCGCCAGATCGGCACATTGACCAAGGATACGTCCGGCACCTATACGGACGCCTTCTTCGACATCTGGATTCACTTCAATACCAGTGTGCTGTCCGTATCCGGTGACTATGTGGGTAACCTCGGGTACGGTGGCACGGTTGAAGCCTTCGACTCTGCCGGTGGCTCACTGGGCAGCATGTACCTGTCCGCACTGAGCGGCCCGACCAACACCGTTGGCACACTGGGCACCTTCGCGTTCAATACCAGTGCGCCCATCGCACGCATTCACATGATCTCAGATGGTGCGGCGGCCGCCACCATGCTGGACAACCTGCGCTACAGCGTACCGGAACCGGCCTCGCTGGCGCTGCTGTCCGCCGGCCTTTTGGGCATTGGTCTGTCACGCCGCCGCCAGGGCCAGGCCTGACACGCCCCTGAAAGACTGAATGCCTACTGAGTGCCGACCTGCCTATGCCGCTTGCGGTAGCGGGTCGGTGTCTCGCCAAAGACGGCCTGAAACCGCCGCGTGAAGTGACTCGGGTGACTGAACCCGAGATCGAGGCCCACGCGCGTCACCTGCTCGCCCCGGGCCAACCGCCGACAGGCCTCTTCCATGCGCAACTGCAACTGAAAGGCCTGGGGTGTGCACCCCAGCTGTTGCCGGAAGCGCTCATAGAAGCGTGTACGGCTCATGCATGCCAGACGGCACAACACATCAATATCCAGAGGCTCACTCAGATGCGCACGAATATGGTTGACCGCGGCCGTCAACCCACTGGCGTCCGGGGTGGCATCACACACCTGCATGAGCAGGTCGCGCGTCTGAAGCTGGAGCATGCGCACCACCAGCTCACTGATTCCCAGGTCGATCAGCACATCCCGATCCGGGTCGGACTCGGTAAACACATCCAGCATGCGCCGGATCAGCGCCTCGGTCGCCGAGGTATGCGAAGTCAGCAGATAGGGCACATCCCGGTACTGCCAGCCTTCCAGCACCGGCTCCAGGGGGCGCGTGTGATTGAGGTGATCGCAGAGCTGCGCCACCCGCTCACGGGTAATTTCTATCGTCAGGCAGGTGGTGGGAGAAGACGGATCCGCATCGGGAAAATCAATCGCCACCTGAGTTCCCGGCGCCATGACGAAGGACTCATGGGGCAGAAAATGCAGAATACCCCGGTCCGGGCAGTGCAATACCTTGCGCCCCGTCACCATGCCGCAGTAGAGCACTTCTCCCGCCTGCAGACCCACCCGGGAAGCTGGCAACCAGGTATCGTAAATACTGAGCTCGGCGTTGGGTCCGCCAAAGGAGACACGGTTCTCGACCAGCGTCCTGACCGGCCGTTCAATGACCTTCATGCATGCACCCCTGAATGTTGTTCTTGTCCGGTGCCGGACTCCCGGTCAACAGTTCCGGACTCACGGGCAAGTCTGCCCGAACCCGTCCCGATATCCTGTGACCGTGAGTGATCAATGTGTGATCACCTGATCCTAACACCTCAACAGCAACAACAACAGAGGATTGCGACCATGATCTATGCCGCACCCGGCACGGAAGGTGCCAAGGTAACCTTCAAGCCTCGCTACGAAAACTTCATCGGTGGTGACTGGGTCGCCCCCGTCAATGGCCGTTATTTTGCCAACCACTCACCCGTGGATGGTTCAAAGATTTGTGATGTGCCCCGGTCGGATGAGGCCGATATCAATCTGGCCCTGGATGCAGCCCACAAGGCCGCCATAAGCTGGGGCAAAACTTCCGTCACCGAGCGGGCCAACCTGCTGCTGAAAATTGCAGACCGGATTGACGCCAATACCGAAATGCTTGCCATCGCCGAGACCTGGGACAACGGCAAGCCGGTAAGGGAAACCCTGGCCGCTGACATCCCCCTGAGTGCAGACCATTTTCGTTACTTTGCCGGCTGCATCCGCGCTCAGGAAGGCACCATGGCCGAGCTTGACAGCGATACCGTGGCCTATCATGTGTACGAACCCCTGGGGGTCGTGTTCCTGGGTGTGGAGAAGGGCGAGCGCCGGCCGTCCTTCTCCGGCAACATCCGCTCCCCGGAGGACTTCGTGCGGTTCATGAACTGGACCTTCCGCAACGGGGTGGACGAGGACGGGAGCATCTACGCCGCCTACGGCGCGATCATGGACACCTACTACG
>RFIV01000054.1 GCA_003695085.1 Gammaproteobacteria bacterium | reverse complement strand
GCGCATATTCTAGCGAAGCAACGTTCCGTGTCAACCTCTTTTTTCAGCCCCGCGTCCTGCGGGTGACTCCTCGGGGCGTCGCCCGTCGAAGTGAGAGCGCATTATAGGGATCGCTTCGCGCTTTGCAACACTTTTGTCACGAAATTTTTACGCGGCGATTTTTCGGTCAGGCCGCTCATCCCATCAGGCGGCGCCAGGCGCCCTTCCCGCGCTCGGCCAGCAGCACGACAGCCACCAACAGCGCCACGGCAGGCAAGGTGTAGTCCACCCTGACCAGCCAGAACCAATGAATCAGCACGAGCACCATCGCGACGTATACCCAGGCATGTATACGCCCCCATGCCCGCCTGAGCCGCTTCTGCGCCCGGCGAGTTGAGGTGGCTGCCAACAGTAGCAGGATCAGCCAGGCGCTCGCCCCGACCAGGGCATAGGGGCGCTTGGACAGCGTCACAAGACCGTCCTGCCATTCCCAGAGCAACGTCAGAACGGCCGCCATGTGGAGAGTTGCGTAGGCAAAGGTCCACAAACCCAACATCCGGCGGTAACGAATCAGGTTGATTCCCATGCGGCGACGAAGCGTGGACACCATCAAGGTGCAGCCCAGAAGTATCACCGCTGCATCTGCGAGAGCCAGCGTGAGATACTTGGGCGGATCAGCAACGACATGGGCTCCGCCAAACACGACCCAAAGCATCCAGCCGAGAGGCGAGGCAGCGGCCAGCCAGATACACCACCACACTACAGGAAATCGACTCTGCATCAGTACCAGCGGCGCAGATCCATGCCCGCATACAGGCCCGCCACCTGTTCGGCGTATCCGTTGAAGGGCAGCGTTTCTTCACGCGACAGGCCAAGAAATCCGCCGCCCGGTATGCGGCGCTCGGTTCGCTGGCTCCATCGGGGATGATCCACTTCCGGATTGACGTTGGCATAAAATCCATACTCATCCGGCGCGAGTGTATTCCAGGTGGTTTCCGGCTGCTCGCGCGTGAAATGAATCCGGACAATGGACTTGATGCTCTTGAAGCCGTACTTCCATGGCACGACCAGGCGAATCGGGGCACCATTGGCCTTGTACAGGGGCTCGCCGTATGCCCCTACCGCCAGCAGGGCCAGCGGATGCAGGGCCTCATCCATTCGCAGACCTTCCCGGTACGGCCAATCGATGCGTACCAGCGCACGGGATACCCCCGGCATTTCGTCGCGCTTTACTGCAGTCTCGAAGGCAACATAACGCGCATCACTGTGAGGCTGCAGCCGCTTGATAACTGAGGCCAGTGAAATTCCCACCCAGGGCACTACCATGGACCAGGCTTCCACACAGCGGAAGCGATAGATCCGCTCTTCCAGAGCCGCTTCCCGGATGAGATCGTCAAACCAATAGTCACCCGGCTTGTCTACCAGCCCGTCCACGCGCACTTTCCACGGCTCGACTGTCAGTTGTCCCGCCCGCTCCCAGGGATCATCCTTGTTCGGGCCAAATTCATAGAAATTGGCGTATTCACGGTGATATTGGGGCGGAGTCACCCTGTCGTCCCGTTCCCAGGCCGGGCTGAGTGTGCTCAGTTTTTCTCGCAGCACGGGTGTCCCCGACCAGGCGCGATCATCTGCCACCGCATGGCGCGCACCGGACAGGGCTGTCATGGCCAATGCGGCACTCACCCCGCCCTGAATGAAACGGCGGCGATTCAGAAATATTTCACGAGGTGTAACGTGACATTCTTTGAGAATGGATGGCATGGTGGCCCCTGTGTCATGACTGATCCAGTTCAGTATGACACAGGATCTTTCGTTTGGTTCAAGCGGCCCGACGCTTTTTCAGAAATCGGCGGCACGCCTGGAAGGGGCCGGAAAGTGTATAGATCAAAAATCCGCCAAACAACGTCCGTGCCGGGTCCAGTGCGATGATGGACAAGACCAGCACAATGATCAGAATGATGAAAAATGGCACCCGACCTCGGAGATCTATGTCCTTGAAGCTGCTGTACAACACATTGGACACCATGAGGATACCTGCCGATGCCACAAGCAACGCCATGAACACATTGAGACCACCGGTTGTGGTGAGCTCGTGCAGTGACCAGACCGCACCCGCTACAATCGCCGCGGCCGACGGACTGGGCAGGCCCACAAAATACTTTTTGTCCACCGACCCGATCTGGGTGTTGAAGCGCGCCAGTCTCAACGCAGCACCCGCCACATAAATGAAGGCGGCCACCCAGCCAAACTTGCCCAGATCTGCCAAGGCCCAATTAAATGCCACCAGTGCCGGGGCCACGCCAAAGGCTACCATGTCCGAGAGACTGTCATACTCGGCACCAAAGGCACTTTGGGTATTGGTCATGCGTGCGACGCGGCCATCCAGCCCATCCAGAATCATGCTGACAAAAATGGCGATGGCTGCAGTTTCAAACTGGCCATTCATGGAGGCCACGATTGCGTAGAAACCCGAAAACAGCGAGCCCGTCGTAAACAGATTCGGCAGCAGGTAGACGCCGCGGCGCCTCACGCGCGCACCTTCAACGACCTCCTCTTCGACCACCTCTGCATCACCCAGGCCGTCCGTGTATTCGGCGTCCTCTACAGGCAAGGCAGTTTTTTTCTGCTCTTCAGAAGACATGAAGCCCTCCAGTTGGGAAATGGAAGGCTTCATTATCGACAATTCCGGTCCTGCGGCAAGCAGCATTAGGTGAATACCGCTTGCCGACAGGCGAACGATCAGTTCTTGGTCTTGTCGACCAGACGGTTCTTGGCGATCCAGGGCATCATGCTGCGCAGCTTTTCACCCACGACTTCAATCGGGTGCTCGGCTGCGATGCGACGCTTGGCCTTCAGGGTTGCCTGGCCGGCCTGGTTCTCCAGGATGAACTCGCGTGCGAATTCACCCGTCTGGATTTCCTTGAGGATCTTTGCCATTTCCTTCTTGGTCTCTTCAGTGATGATGCGAGGACCACGCGTCACATCACCATACTCAGCCGTGTTGGAGATGGAGTAACGCATGTTGGCGATACCGCCCTCATACATCAGATCCACGATGAGCTTGAGCTCGTGCAAACACTCGAAGTAGGCCATTTCAGGTGCATAACCCGCTTCAACCAGCGTTTCAAAGCCAGCCTGAACCAGTGCTGCCGCCCCTCCGCAGAGTACCGCCTGCTCACCGAACAGATCGGTTTCAGTTTCTTCACGGAAGTTGGTTTCAATGATCCCTGCACGACCACCCCCATTGGCGCTGGCGTAGGACAATGCGATGTCCTTGGCCATGCCGCTGGCATCCTGATAGACGGCGATCAGAGTCGGCACACCACTGCCGAGCTGATACTGTCCGCGAACAGTGTGGCCCGGCCCCTTGGGAGCAATCATGATCACATCCAGGTCTTCGCGCGGCACGATCTGCTGAAAGTGAATGTTGAAGCCGTGCGCAAAAGCCAGCGCTGCGCCCTGCTTGATGTTGGGCTCGATCTGATCACGGTACAGGGCCGCCTGATGCTCATCCGGGGTCAGGATCATGACTACGTCAGCATCCTTGACCGCTTCGGCCACTTCCTGCACTTTCAGCCCGGCATTCTCTGCCTTGGCCCAGGAGCCACTGCCCTTGCGCAGGGCAACCACAATATTCTCGACCCCGCTGTCCTTGAGGTTGTTGGCGTGCGCATGCCCCTGAGAGCCATACCCCACGATCACAACCTTCTTTTTCTGAATGATGGACAGGTCCGCGTCTTTATCGTAATAAACTTGCATTCTTTACCTCTGATAGTTGCATGTGCCGGCTTTCCGGCAGAGCGTTTGCCAAAAAATCAAATTGTCAGTGTCTTCTCGCCGCGAGCGATACCAGATACACCCGTACGCACGACTTCCAGGATACAGGTACGACCCACAGCTTGTATGAAGGCATCCAGTTTGTCGGAGTTACCGGCGAGCTGAATGGTATACACCGAGCTTGTCACATCCACGATCTGCCCGCGGAAGATGTCTACCGTCCGCTTGACCTCGGCACGCTGTGCACCGGATGCCTTGACCTTGAGCAGCATCAGCTCGCGCTCGATATGCGCTCCCTCGGTGAGGTCCACGACCTTGACCACTTCAATCAGCTTGTTGAGCTGCTTGGTGATCTGTTCGATGACCTTGTCGTCACCAATTGTTGTGACCGTAAGGCGGGACAGCGTCGGATCCTCGGTGGCCGCCACGGTCAGTGTTTCAATGTTGTAATTGCGCTGTGAAAACAGCCCGACCACCCGGGAGAGTGCGCCTGGTTCGTTTTCCAGCAGCATGGACAAGATTCGTCTCATGATTTACACCCTCTCCGTCTTGCTCAGCCACATGTCTTTCATCGATCCCCGTGCAACCTGCATGGGGTACACGTGCTCGAAGGGATCAACCATGACGTTGACGAATACCAGCTTGTCCTTCATGGCGAAGGCCTTGCGCAGCCCTTCTTCCAGCTCTTCTGGCTTCGTGATGGTGATGGCTTCGTGGCCGTAGGCTTCCATCAGCTTGTGGAAGTCCGGAAGGGATTTCATGTACGACTGGGAGTGACGGGACTCGTAGTTCATGTCCTGCCACTGCTTGACCATGCCCAGTGACTGGTTGTTCAGACAGACAATCTTCACCGGCAGGTTGTACTGGTTGCAGGTGGACAGCTCCTGAATATTCATCTGGATACTGCCTTCCCCGGTGACGCAGACAACCTCTTCTTCAGGAAACTCGAGCTTGACGCCCATGGCGGCCGGCAAACCAAATCCCATGGTGCCGAGCCCGCCTGAGTTGATCCAGCGATTGGGCTTGTCGAACTTGTAGTACTGGGCGGCAAACATCTGATGCTGACCGACATCCGAACAGACAAATGCCTTGCCCTTGGTGATCTTGTACAACGCCTCGATCACGGCCTGGGGCTTGATCATTTCGCTGTCATCCGTGCGATACCGCCCGCCGTGATAGGCACGCCATTCGTCAATCTGCTTCCACCACTGCTTCAGGGCTTCCTGGTCGGGCTTCGCTCCCCGATCTTCAAGCTGGCTGAGCATCTCCTTGAGCACTGCATCCAGGGGGCCGACGATGGGCACGTCCGCCTGGATTGTCTTGGAAATGGAGGCCGGATCAATATCCACGTGGATGATCTTTGCGCCCGGGCAGAACTTGTCCGGGGCGTTCGTTACACGGTCATCAAAGCGGGCACCCAGTGCGATGATCAGATCAGCATGGTGCATGGCCATGTTGGCTTCATACGAGCCATGCATGCCCAGCATGCCGATGAACTGCTTGTCGGTACCCGGGAAGCCGCCCAGCCCCATCAGGGTGTTGGTGACCGGGAACCCAAGGGTATGCGCCAGTTCGGTCAGGCGCTTGGAGGCACCGCCGAGAATGATCCCGCCACCACTGTAGATCACGGGCCGACGTGCGCTGAGCATCATGTCCAGCGCCTTGCGAATCTGACCGGCGTGCCCTTTCTGAGGCGGCTGATAGGAGCGCAACTTGATCTTGCGCGGGAAGACGTACTCGTATCGCTCGTTTGGCGCCGTCATGTCCTTGGGAATATCGACGACTACCGGCCCGGGGCGACCCGACTGCGCAATGTAGAAGGCCTTGCGCAGCACACCGGGTATCTCGCTGGGGTGCTGGACGGACAGGTTGTGCTTCACGACCGGGCGGGACACGCCCATCATGTCCGTTTCCTGAAAGGCGTCCTGACCTACGAGCGTGGACGGCACCTGCCCACAGAGTACCACCATCGGAATGGAGTCCATGAAGGCCGTGGCAATCCCGGTAATGGTATTGGTGGCACCAGGGCCGGATGTGACCAACGCCACGCCGGCCTTGCCGGTGGCTCGGGCGTAACCGTCCGCCATGTGCACCGCAGCTTGTTCATGCCGCACCAGGATATGCTGGACCTTGTCCTGACGAAACAGCGCGTCGTAAATATGCAGCGCGGCACCTCCCGGATATCCGTAGATGTGCTCCACGCCCTCGTCCTGCAGAAAACGGACGATCATGTCAGCGCCGGACAATAATTCTGTTGTCACTTTTTCCTCTCTTTTTTGCGTACCAGACTACCAGGGCGCACCCCGGGCACACGTGGAAGTGTCCTTCTTTATTGGAGAGCTTCCGTTACGCTCGATGCTGACAATGAGAGGTCATCTCCGATGGTATTGCAGACTCCGTTCGGGATCGCCGACCATGAGCCTTGTCGAGCAAAGGCCAATTGTGACACGCTTGCCTGCACTGTCAAGTGCGCCCCGGCCCTCCGGCCCGTGTAAGCCCGTCCAGTCCGTACTCGACGAGCGTGGCGTCCAGCATGGCATGGATATCTTCCGCGCTCTGCATCTGACGGGTCTTGCGCCAGAGACTGCGTGCACGCTCCATGGGAATGGTGCGAATGACCCATTTGGCCTTGAGCAGATTCGCTGCGGAAACACTGATCTTGTTCACGCCCATACCCATGAGCAGCATCAGTGCTGCCGGGTCAGCCGCCATTTCACCGCAGACACTCAGAGGTATACGGCGATTGGCACAGAAGGCCACGATCTGTGCGATGGCGCGCAGGACCGATGGTGCCAGCCAGTCGTAGAGGTCGGCCACCCGGGGATTGTTCCGGTCCACCGCCAGCCAGTACTGAGTGAAGTCATTGGTGCCGAGCGAGAAGAAGTCGGCCCTTTCGGCCAGTTCGTCCAGACAGGTCATGACGGCCGGCACTTCAAGCATCACGCCAACAGAGGGTTCCGGCACGTCCAGACCTTCTGCATGCAATTGCTTGAGCGCATCGTTGAGCAGTTTGCGAAATGCATCCACTTCCCGCCAGTCACTGACCATCGGCAACATGATGGCAAGATTGCCCAGCCCGACATTCGCCCTCAGCATGGCGCGGATCTGGGTCATGAAAACGGCTGCGTTGTCCAGCGTGAACCGGATGCCTCTCCAACCAAGAAAGGGGTTGTCCTCATTGATCTCATAGTAAGGCAGCGGCTTGTCTCCCCCCACATCCAGCGTCCGGATGTGGACCGGCCTCGGAGCGTAGGCTTCCAGCACGTGCTGATAGATCTGCATCTGCTCTTCTTCGGAGGGGAAGGAGGCATGCATCATGAACGGAATTTCACTGCGATAAAGCCCGACGCCCTCGGCACCGCGCTCCAGGCCGGGTGAAATGTCGGCGAGCAGACCTGTGTTGGCCATAACCGTCAGGCGCACACCGTCTGGTGTTTCTGCCGGCTTGTCCCTCAAGGCGTCCAGGCCCTGAATGAGTCGTCGCTCACTCCGCTCCAAACGCCTGTATTCTTTCAGGAGTTCCGGAGAGGCGTTGAATATGGCTTGCGCCCGGTAGCCATCCACCACGACCCAGTCATTCTGCAACTCGCGGCGCTTCAGCTCGGGCACGCCCATGACAGCCGGTATCCCAAGTGCACTGGCCAGCACGGCAACGTGCGACAGCGCCGAGCCACCAATGCAAACGACGGCGGCCAGCTTGTCCTGCGGACAGCGCGTCAGATCCGCGATGGACAGGTTCTTGCCCACCAGCACGGTACGCTCGGGGAACGTCTCGTCCGCCCGGTCTTGTGCTTCGCCGTTCAGGGCACTGTAGACCATGTTGCCAATGTGGCGAATGTCTTCACTCTTGGCCCGCAGATAGGGGTCATCCATCTGTTCAAAGATCCGGGCATGGGACTCCACGGTGCGCTTGACCGCGGCAGCAGCGGAAAGCCCGGCTGTGATGTGCCCGGCCACCTCGTTCACCCAGTTCTGATCAGACAGAATCATCTTGTAGACCTTGAACAAGGCCAGTACATCCTTGGGCGCACTGCCTTCCAGCTGTTGCTTGCTTTCCTTGAGTGTCTGCCTGGCCGCCTGAAGTGCCTGTCGGAAGGCCTGAAGTTCCTCCTCCACAATACCGCCAGCCTGATTCTCATCGACGGTGTCCAGATCAGATTCCCGCCTCGGCCATACCACCTGCCCCACGGCGATACCCGGCGCCCCCTTGAGGCCAGTGACCTTGAGATTGAGGTTTGTGATGCCGTACTGGAGCTCCTGAAGGATGTCGTTATCCAGCAGGTGCTTGATTGCGCCTGAAATCTGAGCCGCGATGGTGATGAGAAATGCTTCCGCCGCCTCCGAAAAGGCGGTGGGATTGACGCCCTGAACAACAATCACGCCTATCAGCTTGCGGAAATGCACGATGGGCACGCCCAGAAAGGACTTGAACCGATCCTCTCCGGTCTCCGGAAAAAAATGAAAGTCCGGATGGGACGCGGCATCTGCCACATTCAGAAGGTGCATGTGTTCAGCCACATGACCGACCAGCCCTTCGCCCAGGGGCAGTCTTACGCGTCCAATGCTGCGTTCCCGGAGTCCACAGGTCGCAGCCAGCACCAGCTCCTTCTGTTCTTCGCTGTACAGGTATATGGAACACACCTCTGCTTCCAGCGCATCACGAACCCGCCCGACTATCAGCTCGAGCAGCTCGCGCGGAGACCGGAGATCAGCCGCTTCCTGAAAGATTGATCGCAGTGTTTGCAGAGGGGCTTGCATGGGGCAGACAGACTCCTTTTGCGGTCATACGCCGAGGCCCCAATGATGACACGCGACGCGAAACTGCGCCATATTTCTTGTCAAGACATCCAGGCTATCCCGGCTTGCCATCCAGACGCGGCCGGAGCCAGACCGGCAACAATTTCGACGCAAACACCACCATTACCAGCACCAGCAGCCACAAGGCAACCTCCGCCAGCACACCAAAAGGGGCCCGGCTCAGCGAGGCCAATACCCGGCTCGCTGCCGCAATCTGAACCGTCCAGAACAAGGCAACAATCAGGGGTGGCATCGTCAGAGGCCGTCCCGAGTGCCCCATGGTGACGCGGGTGACCATGGCAACCAGCAGACTGGCGAAGTAGCCCAGGGCGATAGCGTGAATGCCCGCGTCCAGAATCGTTTGACCACCCAGGGCACTTGCGGCCAGCAACACGGCTCCAATGGGCAGCCAGGCAAAACCGATGTGCAGGCTGGCAAGCAGCATGGGCCGGCGACAGCGCCAGGGCTGCCACCTGGTCGCCAAGTGCGCGCTGACAACGGCGAGCACGGCAGCAAATGGCAGTCGAACGGCTGGCACACCCACAAGTTCGGCCAGCAGTATGCCCGCAACGGCCACCAGCATGGCCCAGAAGGCCCACTCCGGTCGATAGAAGTCATACCCGGGCACGGCGCTTCGTGAAAAGAACGGAATCATGCGATGTGAAACGGACAGGAACACGGGGAGCAGGCAGCCGACAAGCCAGACACGTGCAGCAACCCAAAGTTGCGCCCACATTTGCTCAAGCAAGAAGGCAATTGCCAGCAATTCCGTCACCAGACCCAGCAACAGTGCGGGCAGCGTGCCCCAGACATGCAGCGCAATACTCCGGGCCTCCAGTGTGACACGCAGGAGCGCCGCGACGGCCCACGCCCAACCCAGTACGTGAATGGCCAGCCCGAGCGCCGCCCAGCCGGACGAGATGTTCAGGCCAACGATGAACACGGAGATACCCGCACCCTGCAGCAGCGCAGAGGGCAGATAAAAAGCGCCGGATATGGGACTTGCATCCATCCACCGGGGGTAGGTGGTCATGAGAAATCCAAACAGGAACGGACTGAAAAGCCCGAGCGACATGACCAGGGGATGCGCCATGACCGGCGGCACTGCTTCAGCGGGGGCCAGATCAGGTCGAAGGAAAACCAGGCACCACCAGCCAACCGACAACAGTGCCGTGATCATTCCGGTAAAAAAGAAGACCCGGTGCGGGGCCGAAAACAACACAGGCATACTTGACTCCTTTGCTGTGTTAATTCTGCCGCAATTTGATGTCAGTGCGCTTGATACCCGTCAACCGAACAGAAAATAACTTGTTTGGAATATAGCGATTTAATATACTGTCCGCATATCAAGAGGAGAGACACGATGCAACGTATCCTGCACTGGCTGCTTGCCATACTCATGATGACATCAACCATTGCCCGCGCGGCCACACCGGATACCGTCGCGGTAGAGCGCGTCCGTCTGGATCAGGTGCTCAGGCTCGATGCCGTGGTCGAGGCCGTGCATCAGTCCACGCTGGCAGCTCAGACCTCCGGTCAGATCGAGGCCATATATGTGGATGCGGGAGATCTGGTCCCGGCCGGCACGGAATTGCTGCGCATCAATGACCGCAATCAGCGGGCCGAACTG
>RFIV01000053.1 GCA_003695085.1 Gammaproteobacteria bacterium | reverse complement strand
TTACGTCACGCAGCTGGCTCTGGATTTCCGCAACACGTTCAAGAAGGACGTGGTGATCGACCTGTTCTGCTATCGCCGTCGCGGTCATAACGAGGCGGACGAGCCTGCGGCCACGCAGCCGATCATGTACCAGGTCATTCGCAAGCATCCGACCACGCGCGAGATCTATGCGAAGAAGCTGGTCGCCGAGGGACTGGTCACACCTGAGCAGACCAAGGCGATGGAAAATGAGTATCGCCGGTTGCTGGACAACGGGGAGCACGTGGTCAAGAGCCTGGTCAAGGAACCCAACACCGAGCTGTTTGTGGACTGGAAACCGTACCTGGGACACAAGTGGACGGATCATGCCAGGACAGGTGTTTCGCTCAAGACCATTCAGCGGTTGGGCAAGAAGCTGGACGAGCTGCCCGAAGGGCTGGTGGTTCAGCGGCAGGTTGCCAAGATCCTCGAAGACCGGAACAAGATGACCCAGGGTGCGATGCCCATCAACTGGGGTTATGCCGAGATCATGGCGTATGCCACGCTGCTCAATGAAGGGTTTGATGTGCGCCTGACCGGGGAAGACGTGGGGCGCGGAACCTTTTCGCACCGCCATGCGGTCATCCACAACCAGAAGGATGGCTCCGAGTACATCCCGCTGAAGAAGCTCATCAAGGATGACAAGCCATCCGTGGAAATCTGGGACTCCCTGCTTTCGGAGATGGGCGTGCTCGGGTTCGAGTATGGCTATGCCACGACCAACCCCAAGGCACTGGTCATCTGGGAAGCTCAGTTCGGTGATTTTGCCAACTGTGCGCAGGTTGTGATCGACCAGTTCATCAGCAGTGGCGAGCACAAATGGGGGCGTTTGTGTGGTCTGACCATGCTGCTGCCGCACGGCTATGAAGGGCAGGGTGCAGAGCACTCGTCGGCCCGGCTTGAGCGTTTCCTGCAGCTGTGTGCGGATCACAACATACAGGTCTGCGTACCGACAACGCCGGCGCAGATTTTCCACTTGCTCCGTCGCCAGGTGAAGCGGCCCATCCGCAAGCCGCTTGTGGTGATGTCGCCCAAGAGCCTGCTGCGTCACAAGGACGCCGTGTCCACGCTGGAAGAGCTTGCGGAAGGCAGTTTCCAGACTGTCATCCCGGAGGTGGATGCACAGGTGGATCCGAAGAAGGTCACGCGTGCCATTCTCTGTTCCGGCAAGGTGTACTACGAGCTGGCAGAGAAGCGTCGCCAGGAGGAGCGTTGGGATACGGCCATCATCCGGATCGAGCAGCTGTATCCGTTCCCGGAGAAAGCGCTGGCAGATGCCCTGTCGCCCTACAAGAAGCTCAAGGATGCGGTCTGGTGTCAGGAGGAGCCCATGAATCAGGGAGCCTGGTACTGCAGCCAGCATCACATGCGGGCTGTACTGGCAGACACGCACCCGAAACTCTATCTCAAATACGCGGGACGCCCGGCCTCCGCCGCACCGGCATGTGGGTACACCCACCTGCACGTGGAAGAGCAGACGCGTCTGGTAAATGAAGCATTTGAAGTGTAACTGGCCTCAGTGAACTAAGGATCAACAATGAGCATTGAAATCAAAGCGCCTACCTTTCCCGAGTCCGTCGCTGACGGCGTGGTGGCCACCTGGCACAAGCAGCCGGGCGAGCCGGTTTCCCGTGATGAATTGCTGGTGGATATTGAAACCGACAAGGTGGTACTGGAAGTCGTCGCTCCGGCCGATGGTACTCTTGAGAACATCATCAAGGGTGAGGGTGATACCGTCCTGAGTGGTGAAGTCATCGCCACCTTCAAGGAGGGTGCGGTTGCATCGGCGCCCGCTGCCCAGGCCAGTGAACCTGCGGCGGCGCCGGCTGCACCGGCTGCCGAAGCGCCCGCTGCTGCCGAATCGTCGTCCGAGGTCATCATGTCCCCGGCGGCACGCAAGCTGGTGGAAGAGAAGGGGCTGGACCCTGCCCGGATCCCGGCAACCGGAAAGGATGGACGACTGACCAAGGAAGATGTGATCCGTTTCCTGGAAGGCCAGAGCGCCGCACCTGCAGCCCCGGCAGCCGCACCGGCCAGCCAGCCGGCCGCTGCGCCCGCAGGCTTTGCGCTGAGCACTGAAGGCCGCCCGGAGAAGCGTGTCCCGATGACCCGTCTGCGTGCGTCCATCGCCAAGCGTCTGGTGGAGGCCCAGCAAAATGCGGCCATGCTGACCACGTTCAACGAGGTCAACATGAAGCCGGTCATGGATCTGCGCAAGCGTTACAAGGATCTGTTCGAGAAGCGTCACAACGGCACCCGCCTGGGCTTCATGTCCTTCTTCGTCAAGGCTGCCTGCGAAGCCCTGAAGCGCTTCCCGGCCGTGAACGCCTCCATTGACGGTAACGACATCGTTTACCATGGATACCAGGATATCGGCGTGGCAGTCTCCACAGAGCGCGGACTGGTGGTACCGGTGCTGCGCAATGCCGATCAGATGGGGCTGGCGGATATCGAGGCAGGCATTGCCGACTACGGCCGCAAGGCCCGTGATGGCAAGCTGGGCATTGAGGACATGACCGGCGGTACCTTTACCATCTCCAATGGTGGCGTATTCGGTTCGCTGCTCTCCACGCCTATTCTGAACCCGCCGCAAACCGCGATTCTGGGGATGCACAAGATCCAGGAACGCCCGATGGCGGTGAATGGTGAAGTGGTGATCCTGCCGATGATGTATCTGGCACTGTCCTACGACCACCGTATGATTGACGGCAAGGAAGCGGTGCAGTTTCTTGTGACCATCAAGGAACTGATTGAAGACCCGGCACGTCTGCTGCTGGATATCTGAGGCTTAACCGGAAAACAGGAACGAACATGTCAGACAAATTTGATGTCATTGTAATTGGTGCCGGCCCCGGTGGTTACGTGGCCGCTATCCGTGCAGCCCAGCTGGGGCTGAAAACAGCGTGCGTTGAGCGTTGGGTATCCGAAGAAGGCAAGACCATTCTGGGTGGTACCTGCCTGAATGTCGGCTGCATTCCCTCCAAGGCGCTGCTGGAGTCTTCGCACAAGTACGAGGAAGCGAAGCACGACTTCGAGATTCACGGCATCTCCGCCGAAGGCGTGAAGATTGACGTGCCGAAGATGATCGAGCGCAAGAACAATATTGTGAAAAACCTGACCACCGGTATCGGCTCGCTGTTCAAGGCCAACGGTGTCACGTCCATCCAGGGCACGGGGCGCCTGCTGGCCAACCGGCAGGTTGAGGTGACTGACAAGGACGGCAAGGTGAAGGTGTATGATGCGGAAAACGTCATCATCGCCACAGGCTCCCGTCCGGTCGAGATTCCGCCGGCGCCGCTGACGGATGACATCATCGTTGATTCCACCGGCGCGCTGGAGTTTCAGCAAGTGCCCAAGCGTCTGGGGATCATTGGCGCAGGTGTCATTGGCCTTGAGCTGGGCAGTGTCTGGGCGCGTCTCGGGTCCGAAGTGACCATTCTGGAAGCCCAGGACACCTTCCTGCCGATCGTGGATCAGCAGGTGGCCAAGGATGCGCTGAAGCAGTTCACCAAGCAGGGTCTGGACATTCGTCTGAAGGCCCGGGTAACGGGTTCCGAGGTCAAGCGTGGCGTGGTCACTGTCAAATTCTCCGATGCCAAGGGTGATCAGGAGATCAAGGTAGACAAGCTGATCGTGGCCGTTGGGCGTCGCCCGAACACTGAGAATCTGCTGTCTCAGGACAGTGGCGTGAATCTGGACGAGCGCGGGTTCATCTACGTCGATGACCAGTGCCGGACGGATGTACCGGGCGTTTACGCCATCGGTGACGTGGTGCGCGGCCCGATGCTGGCGCACAAGGCGTCCGAGGAGGGCATCATGGTGGCCGAGCGGATCGCCGGACACAAGGCTCAGGTGAACTACGAAACCATTCCGGGGGTGATCTACACCTTCCCGGAAATTGCCTGGGTCGGCAAGACCGAGGAGGCCCTGAAGGCCGAAGGCGAGGCCTACAAGGTGGGGACTTTCCCGTTCGCTGCCAGTGGTAGGGCCATGGCAGCCAATGCCACCGGTGGATTGGTGAAAGTGATCGCCGATGAGAAAACGGATCGGATTCTGGGTGTGCACATTGTGGGCCCGAGTGCATCCGAGATGATTGCTCAGGCCGTCATTGCGATGGAGTTTGCCTCCAGCGCCGAAGATCTGGCCATGACCATGTTTGCGCACCCGACATTGTCCGAAGCTGTCCACGAGGCGGCCCTGGCAGTCGATGGTAATGCCATTCACGTGGCCAACCGTCGCAAGCGCAAGTAAACGACTCAGTTACAAGCTGAACCAACAACGGAAAACGACATGAACCTTCACGAATATCAAGCCAAGCAATTATTTGCAGAATACGGGCTGCCGGTTTCCAAGGGCTACGCATGCGAAACGCCCAAGGAAGCCATGGACGCTGCCGATCTGATCGGTGGTGACAAATGGGTCGTCAAGGCCCAGGTGCACGCCGGTGGCCGTGGCAAGGCCGGTGGCGTCAAGCTGGTCTCTTCCAAGGAAGAGATCCGCGAGTTCGCCGAGAAGTGGCTGGGCAACCGTCTGGTAACCTATCAGACAGATGAAAATGGTCAGCCTGTGAGCAAGATCCTGGTCGAATCCTGCACGGATATCGACAGGGAGCTGTATCTGGGGGCCGTGGTGGATCGATCCACACGTCGGGTGGTGTTCATGGCGTCTACGGAAGGCGGCGTGGAAATCGAGAAGGTCGCCGAGGAAACGCCCGAGAAAATCCTCAAGGCGGTGATTGACCCGCTGGTCGGTGCGCAGCCTTACCAGGCGCGTGAAATCGCCTTCAAGATGGGGCTGGAAGGCAAGCAGGTACGCCAGTTCGCGGATATCTTCACCAAGCTGGCCAAGCTGTTTGTGGATATGGACCTGTCACTGCTTGAGGTTAACCCGCTGGTCATTACCACAGAGGGTGATCTGCACTGTCTGGATGCCAAGATCAACGTGGACGGCAACGCCCTGTACCGTCAACCGAAGATCCGCGAGATGCATGATCCGTCTCAGGAAGATCCGCGTGAAGCCGAAGCAGCCAAGTGGGAGCTCAACTACGTCGCACTGGATGGCAACATTGGCTGCATGGTCAACGGTGCCGGCCTGGCCATGGGTACCATGGACATCGTCAAGCTGCACGGTGGCGAGCCTGCCAACTTCCTGGATGTGGGCGGCGGTGCGACAAAAGAACGCGTAGCCGAGGCGTTCAAGATCATCCTGTCAGACGAAAACGTCAAGGCGGTACTGGTGAACATCTTCGGCGGTATCGTGCGCTGTGACCTGATTGCCGACGGTATCATGGCTGCCGTTGAGGAAGTGGGTGTGAAGGTGCCGGTTGTGGTCCGCCTGGAAGGCAATAACGCCGAACTGGGTGCAGAAAAGCTGGCGAACAGCGGTTTGAACATTATCGCTGCCAACAGCCTGA
Organism: Gammaproteobacteria bacterium; assembly: GCA_003695085.1. GTDB lineage: Bacteria > Pseudomonadota > Gammaproteobacteria > Pseudomonadales > Oleiphilaceae > Thermohahella. The sequence goes on along the minus strand of RFIV01000053.1, from coordinate 21,570 downwards.
CCGAGGCAGCTGAAGCAGTGGTCAAGGCAGCGGAGGAATACAAGGCATGAGCATTCTGATCAACAAAGACACCAAAGTAATCTGCCAGGGCTTTACGGGCAGCCAGGGCACTTTCCACAGCGAGCAGGCGATTGCTTATGGCACCAGGATGGTCGGCGGCGTGACGCCGGGCAAGGGTGGCCAGACGCACCTGGGCCTGCCGGTATTCAATACTGTGAAGGAAGCCGTTGAGGCGACCGGGGCCGAAGCATCCGTCATTTATGTGCCGGCACCGTTCTGCAAGGATTCCATCCTGGAAGCCGCTCATGCCGGCATCAAGCTGGTCGTGTGCATCACGGAAGGTATTCCGACACTGGACATGCTCGAAGCCAAGATCAAGTGTGACGAGCTGGGTGTCCGTCTGATCGGTCCGAACTGCCCGGGTGTCATTACGCCGGGTGAGTGCAAGATCGGCATCATGCCGGGTCACATTCACCTGCCGGGCAAGGTGGGTATCGTGTCCCGTTCAGGTACGCTGACCTATGAAGCCGTGAAGCAGACCACGGATGCAGGCTTCGGCCAGTCCACCTGTGTGGGGATTGGTGGTGACCCGATCCCGGGCTCCAACTTCATCGATATCCTGAAGCTGTTCCAGGATGACCCGCAGACTGAAGCCATCGTGATGATCGGTGAAATCGGCGGCACGGCAGAAGAAGAGGCGGCGGCCTTCATCAAGGAAAATGTGACCAAGCCGGTTGTATCCTACATCGCTGGTGTCACGGCCCCTCCGGGCAAGCGCATGGGCCACGCCGGTGCGATCATTGCCGGTGGCAAGGGTACGGCGGCTGAAAAGTTCGCTGCACTGGAAGCCGCGGGCGTGACCACCGTACGCAGCCTCGCCGACATCGGCAAGGCGCTGGCCAAGGCCACGGGTTGGGAAATGAAAGCCTGATCCGGCTCCCCGCTCGCTATCTGAAACCCCGGTCGGTTGACCGGGGTTTTTATTATGATTTCAGCTGACGGGCGGCAAGCTCATACTGCGCTACTCCGGTGTCGGTACCCGATAGAAAACAGCAAACAGAACGGGTATTACAATCAGGGTCAGCAGGGTCGCGAAGCCCAGTCCGAACATGATGGTGACGGCCATGGGCTGGAAGAATACATCGCCCAACAGAGGAATCATGCCCAGGATAGTGGTCAGAGCGGCCATGGTGACCGGGCGCAGGCGGCTGATTGCGGCTTGATGAATGGCGGCGTACCAGTCAGTATTTTCTTCTTCCCTCAGGCGCTTGATTTCCTCAACCAGCACAATGCCGTTCTTCAACTGCATGCCGATCAGGCTGATAAGTGCCAGAAGGGCCATGAAACTGAACGGCGCGCCTGTTACCAGCAGCCCCAGCGTGACGCCGATAAGGGACAGGGGAACCGCCAGCCAGATCACCAGTGTCTGTCTGACCGATGTAAACAGAATGATGGTCAGGATAATCATGACAAGCACACCCAGCGGAACAAATGCGAAGACAGCCTTGTTGGCCTTTTGCTGAGCCTCATATTCGCCGCCCCACTCAAGCTGATAGCCTGGAGGCAGCTCGATGGCTTCAACGGCAGGACGGATGCGAGCGAGCAGCGTGGCGGGTGTTATGCCGTCCACCGGGTCGGCCAGAACCGACAGGGTACGCTTGCGGTCCCGTCGCTTGATCAGCGGGTCGGTCCACTCCAGGGCAAAGCCATGGGTGACCTGACCGATATTGACATAGGCTTGCCTGACCGGGCTATGGATCAGGATGTCCTCCAGTTGGCTGACGTCGCCGCGTTCGTCGGCGGGTGGACGGGTGATGATGGGCAGCAGATCGCTGCCATCCCTGAACAGGCCGGTATTCTGGCCCTGTGTGTTGAAAGCCATGGCCTCGTCGACATCCCGCTTGGTAATCCCCAGTCGGCGCCCCTTGGCCTCGTCAAACAGGGGACGGATCTGCTTGACCCGCTCGCCCCAGTCCTGGCGAATGTTGATGGCCAGTGGCTCGGCCTCGATGACCTGGATGACCTTGTCAGCCAGTTCACGGAGTGTGGCGGGATCGGGCCCGATCAGGCGGGCTTCAATCTTGGCGTCGGTTCCGGGCCCGATTTCAAAGCGCTTGAGCTTCACGAAGGCCTGAGGGTAGTGCTCATGAAACCAGGTGCGGAGTGTTTGCATCATGGGCTTGATCTGCTCGAACCGCTTCACCTGAACAATCAGCTGTGCATAGTTGGAGCGAGCGGGCTCGGGAGAATAGGTCAGCATGAATCGCTGTGCGCCTGCACCGATGGTCGCTGTAACCTGCTCGATGGCCGGATACTGCCTAAGGTCGGCCTCGATGGCCTGGACATCCTCGGTGACGGCGCGAAGATCACTGCCCTCCGGGAGACGGTACTCCACCATGAACATTGGCAATGAGCTGGCGGGGAAAAAGGCCTGTTTGACCAGTGTGAAGCCCCAGATGGCGGCTGCGAGCGCCGCCATGGCCAACCCCAGTGAAAGCGCACGATGTTGAATGCAGGCACGGAGCACCTTGCCATAGACATAATACACCGCGCCCTTGTAGGGATCCCGGATCTCCGCTGAATTGTCTGGTTGCCCGGGGCTGCGGAAAAAAATGTAGCAGAAGAAAGGGGTCAACGTGATGGCCAGCAGCCAGCTCAGCGCCAGGGAAATGAGCAGTACCCAGAACAGGCTGCCGGTGAATTCGCCGCTCGCATCGGGGGATAATCCGATGGGGGCAAAGGCAGCGATGGCGATAATGGTGGCGCCCAGCAGCGGCCAACGGGTGTGGCTGACGATCATGGTCGCTGCCTCCAGTCGCGAGTACCCGCGTTTGAGGCTGACCATGATGCCTTCCGTGACAACCAGGGCGTTGTCCACCAGCATGCCCAGTGCAATGATCAGTGCGCCCAGAGAGATACGGTGAAGTTCGATCGCGTAAAGATCCATGACGATGAACGTGCCGAGAATGGTCAGCAACAGGATGCCGCTCATGAGTACGCCCGCACGCCATCCCATGGTGAACAGGAGGACCGCGATGACGATCAGGACGGCCTGTCCCAGACTGACCAGAAAACTGTTGACCGATGCGGCGACCTGCGCAGGCTGATCATAAATGGTACTGATTTCCATCCCGATAGGCCGGTGTGCCTCCAGTTCAGCCAGTCGGTGGCGGATGGCCTGGCCCACCTTGACCACATTGACCCCTTCGGCAAAGGAGATGCCGAGCGTCAGTGCACTTTGACCATTGAACCGGTAGATGTGGGTGGGGGGATCCGCGTACCCGCGGTAAATGCGGGCGATATCCTTGAGGTAGACCAGTCGGCCCTGGGAATTGCTCACCAGCAGATTGCCGATCTGGGTGACAGGATCCGTTTCACCTGCATAGGTGCTGAGGCGAATGTATTCGCTGCCCACACGGATGTGGCCGCCATCACTCACCAGATTCTGGGTGGCCAGCAGACCCTTCAGGGCATCCGTGGTCAGGCCTGAGGCGGCCAGCCTGGCCCGACTCAGCTCAATGTAAATCTGCTCGGTGCGTTCACCATCAATGACCACCTTGCCCACGCCGGGCACGAGTATCAGCTCGCGGCGGAGAAAGTCGGCATAGTCTGCAATATCCTTGTCACTGTAGCCTTGACCGGATACGGCGAGAAACATGCCGTAGACATCACCGAAGTCATCCAATATGACCGGTTTCCCGGTACCGGGAGGCAGGTGATCTTCCATATCCCGGATCTTGCGGCGCATTTCGTCCCAGATCTGGGCCAGTTGTTGTTTGCGATATATGCTTTTCATCTCCACCCGGATCTGGGAGAGCCCGTCACTGGAGGTGGACGTGATATGATCCAGGTAGGGCAGCTCCTGAATCACGTTTTCAACCGGCAGCGTGACCTCTTCCTCCACTTCCTGTGCTGAGGCCCCCGGATAACTGATCAGGATCATGGCTTGCTTGATGGTGAAAGCCGGATCTTCCAGCCGTCCCAGTTGGGTAAATGACCAAGTGCCCCCCAAAATCAGAAGCAGGACGAATGTCCAGGATACGGTTGGATGGCGGATGGTGTACTCGGTAAGTTTCATGTCACCCTCCTCAGAGTCCGCGTTCCTTGATCATGGGCCGGACCTTCATGCCCTCGCGTACATGGGACACACCGGCTGCGATGACCCGGTCACCGGGATTCAGGCCTTCAAGAATGGTCATCTGGTCACCGGACATGCGACCGGGTGTCACGTGTGTGAGACGTGCTTGCTGATGCTCATCTACCCGCCAGACCCATTGTGCGCCGTCCTTGTCGAAAACGGCTTCTACCGGTACCAGGATTTGAGGTTGATGGCTCCGCGGTAGAAAGTCCGTCAAATCAAGCGATATGGTGACACTCATGCCGGGCAGTGCGACGATGTCGGTCACCGGGTCCAGCGCAAAGACCACGGCGTAGTTGCGCGTCACCGGATCCGGCTGGGACTCGCGCTCCTTGTAGCAGGCCCGGTAGGACCGTGCAGGCTGGTCGGCAAAGGTTACCTGTCCGCACAGATTCCTGACCGCCTCCGGGTTTTCTTTCGGGCTCAGTTGAAGAATGGTGCTTTCGGGGACGTGGAAGCGGACATCCAGACGGCTGCCGTCCTGAAGGCGCATGATGGGGACATGGGGCTGAATGGTTTGAAAGTTCTCCACGTCCACGCGTGCCACAATGCCGTCGAAGGGAGCAGTCAGGCGTGTATATTTCAAATTGTCTTCCGCCTGTCGCAAAGCAGCCTCGGCGGATCGCAGTTCCGAACGGGCCTGATCAAACTGAATCTGGCTGGTCAGCTTCTTTTGCAACAACTGACTGATCTGTTCAAACCGGGTTTTAGCGAGCTCAAAGCGTGCACGACGATCTTCGACAGCGTTTCGGTAGTCGGTGTCATCCAGGGCAGCCAGCAGTTCGCCCTTGAATACCTGCTTGCCGGCTCTGGCCGGCAACCTGATGATTTGTCCTCCTACACGAAAGGCCAGATCTACCTGCTCCGAGGATTCCAGAATGCCCGGATAGGTCCGGATCAGCTTCGGGGTTTGTACCGTCACAGGTACGATCTTGGCCGGACGCACAAGTTCCGTCGCCGGGACCTGGGGTTCTGATGTTTCCTGCCCGCAGCCGGCCAATACGAACAGCACGATACTGAAACCCAAAAGATGTTTGACGGCTGAAATGCTCACGGGGGCGACCTCCTTTGCCTGACGTTCGGGTTCTTTACATACATTCATGTATGTATGTATCATAAGGCAGCCGGGGAAAAATTTCTACAGGTTGCTACCTCTGTATGGCCAGAAAAACCAAAGAAGACGCAGAACGTACCTATCACGCTTTGCTGGATGCCGCAGCTGAACTGTTCATTCGTCAGGGCGTTTCACGCACGACCTTGTCCGATATCGCGCACGAGGCGGGCCTGACACGCGGGGCCGTTTACTGGCATTTTCGCAACAAGGACTCGGTCATCGAGGCGCTCTGGGCGCGCAATGCACGGCGTTTGCAGGAAGCTTTTGAGCAGCTGGAAACACATGCGAGGGCGGCCGATCCTGTCCCCGCATTCCGCCAGGCCATTCATGCGCTGATTCGAAGGGTGGTGGAGGAGCCGGAGCTGGGGCAGATCACACGCATTGTCATGCATGTAGTCGAATTCACCGACGAGCAAAATGCGCTTCAACGATTCCTCAATGACAGGCGGGACATACTTCACGACCACATGCGTGCAGCCTTCGAAATTCTCGGGCAGCGCGGTGTTCTGCGCAATGACCTGTCACCCTCGTTGCTGGCAGAAGGACTTCTGGCCTATATCTACGGGCTGGTTCACAGTGACTTCTCACCCGGCGAGCCAGTGATTGATCTGGCGAGAAATGGCCGGGCATTGATTGACCTGTATCTTGACTCGATCTTCTCAGGGCCCGGCGCCTGCGTGTGCTAGCTAGCCGTAGCCGATCTGTGCCGGGAGCCAGAGCACGATCTGGGGCACCGCGATCAGCACCGCAATCGTCAGGACATCGGCCACAAAGAAGGGGATGCACCCGCGGAAGACATCCTGTACGGAGCATTCGGGTCGGACGCCCGCGACTACAAAACAGTTCAATCCTATGGGAGGGGTGATGAGGCACAGCTCAGCCATCTTCACCACGATGATGCCGAACCAGATGGCACAGCCCACGTCCGATACGCCGAAAGCTGAGTCCGCAGCCGTTACGCCTTCACCGCCATTCAGGGCAATGACAGCCGGATAGACCACCGGCAACGTCAGCAGCAACATGCCGATGGCATCCATGAACATGCCCAGAACGGCATAGGCACACAGGATCAGCAGCAGCGTGATCATTGGGCTCTGATCCAGGCTGACAATCCAGTCCGAGAAGGCACTGGGCAGGTCGGCAAATCCGAGGAAGCGGACGTAAACCAGCACCCCCCAGATGATGGCAAAGATCATGGCGGACAGCTTGGCGGTTTCCATGAGAGAGCTTTTCAGTTCCGGCCAACGGCTACCCCGGTAGAGCGCGACACACAGAATGATGAATGCGCCCAGCGCACCGGCCTCAGTTGGCGTGCCGACGCCGCCATAGATGCAGACCATGATGATGGCAATCACAGCAAAAATGGGCAGCGCCCCCGGCAGGGATTCGAAGCGCTGTTTCCAGGTATAGCCCTTGACGGGTGGCCCGAAATTTTTGCGTGTCATGGCCAGAAAGATCACCAGCCCGCCATAAATCAGGGCGGAAACAGCGCCTGGCAGAAACCCGGCCATGAGCAGTGCGCCCACATCCTGCTCCACAATGATGGCGTAGATGACCAGGATGGCAGAGGGTGGGATCAGTGATGCGAGTGTCCCGCCGGCGGCTACCACACCGGCCGCGAAGCGCTTGTCGTACCCCAGCTTGAGCATTTCAGGTACGGCAATCCGCGCGAAGACCGCCGAGGTGGCCACGGAGGCGCCGGACACGGCGGCGAACCCTGCGGTTGAGAATACTGTCGCCACGCCCATGCCGCCGGGCAGCCAGCCGACCCAGCGCTTGGCAGCCTTGAAGAGCGCCTTGGTAAGCCCTGCATGGTAGGCGAGGTATCCGATCAGGATGAAGGTGGGAATCAGTGACAGCGCCAGGGTGGAGACCTTGGAGTGAGGGATGGTGCCTGCCATTTTTACGGCGACCATGAACCCTTTTTCGAAGCCCATGCGGGCCGAAAAGATCCATACCAGGCCTGTAAAGCCAGCCAGTGCGGCCGCCAGCGCGACGCGCACACCCATGATGACCAGTCCCAGCATGATGCCGGTCACCCACAGGCCAATGTCCATTGTGTCCATGTTTGCCATGGTTTCGTACAGGCCGCTCATGAATCGCTCTCCCCGGATGTCTCGACACTTGAGGCTTCTCGCTGCGCAGCGGTGGCGGTGGATTCGATCAGGGGCACAGCCACAGGGGTTTCCGTACCGGTCATCAGGGCCCGGCCATAGCCCCAGATTTGCAGAATCAGACGCAGTGCCAGGACGGTGAAGGCGACGGGCACAACCAGCTTGGCCGGCCAGGTGGGAAGCTGGATATCCAGAGACGAATCTCCGAGTGACCAGGCACGCCAAAAATGCAGGCTGGTGCCGTATATCAGGACCAGCGTGATGAGCAGCATGAGCACGGTATTGAGCAGCTCGACGCTCCACAGGGCGCGCCCCTTGAGGCGGCCGATCAGAATATCCATGCGGATGTGCCCTCCCAGGCGCTGCGTGTAGGACAGTCCCAGGAATGCGATGAATGCCATGGCTTGTTCAACCCAGTCCACATAGCCGTTGAGTGGACGGTCAAACAACCAGCGACCCAGAATGTTGACAGTGGCAAACAGGACCAGCGCGAAGATGATCAGGCCACTCATCAGATTGAGACCGGTTTCGAGCTTGAAAAAGAGGCGATCGGCCCGGCTCAGATTGGTATGATCGGTAAGAACCGATGAAGCAGCAGACATGTCGGACTCCGGATTCGACTGAACAGGAAGCGGACAGGGCACTCGGGGCCCTGTCCTGACAGGATCAGTGACTGAACAGTTCCTGGGTGTAGTCGAAAAGCGCGCGGGCGTCGAACTTGCCCTGCCACTTTTTCACCCATTCCTGACGGACGGAATCCGCAAGCCGGTCCAGTTCGGCGGTTTGTTCGGGGGTGAAGGTCACGCGTGTCAGGCCGGCTTCGCGAATGGCCGCCTCATATTTGCCGGTCGTATTTTCTTCGTAGTTCTTCACGTAATAGTCGATGGCTTCAGGCACGGATTCCAGCAGCGCCTGGCGGTGCGCCTCCGGAAGTGCATTCAGGGCATCCGTATTGACCACGACCGGGCAGTTGGCCGAGCCCAGATTCAGGTTGGTGGTCGCCCACTTGCCGACCTTGTAGGTTTTGGTGGCCAGGTGCGCATGAGGCGCAAAGGATGCTGCATCAATTACGCCGGAGTCCATGGCCTGGCGAACTTCGGAAAAGGGAACACCGGTCTTGATGGCACCGAGCTTGCTCAGCACGCCCATGATGCCGCCCGGACCGCGTACGCGCAGACCCTTGAAGTCGGAGAGCTGCTTGAGCGGCTCGCTCTTGCTGACGATATTGTACTGGGGCAAGGGGGTGGGCATCAGCAGGGTGGCATTCCAGCGGGCCAGATCCTTTTTCACAGTGGGGTGTTCGAAGACCTTCATGTGAATCTCGGCGGTTTTGGCCAGCGAGACGTTCTTGGCGAAGGGCAGCTCGGTAACGGTGATCGTCGGGTTTTTGTCCGTATGATAGAATGAACAGAACTGAGCCATCTCAAAGGCGCCGAAGGAAATGCCGTCCAGGTTTTCGCGAGATTTCGAAAGCCCGCCATAGGACAGCTTGAGCCTGAAGTCACCGTTGGTTTTCTTTTCCACCAGTTCCGCCAGCTTTTCCACGTTTTCAGTAAATGCGCGGCGCTTGCCCCAGAGTGAAACGTTCCAGGTGGTCGCTGCGTGGGCTTCGGCGGCCATGAAGCTGGCCAGGGTGAGGGAAGTCAGTGCCATTGTTTTTATGGATTTCATGTATCGTTCCTCATAAAGGCGTTTTGTTTTTTTAGTTCACTCCACCCGCTCCCGGGTAGAATGGGAAAACAGAGAGCAAAGGGCGGGCCAGCGTCCGGGCTAGAGATTGGAATGGCTTGCAGGTCAAAGAGATAACTCGGGATTGCCGGTGACGGCGCGAAAGCAAAGCGCCGTCAAGGAAGTGATTCAGGCCAGAATTGGCTTGTAATCGGCCGCCTGATCGGCCAAAAATGGCCGACAGAAAATTGAATACGGGACCGGGTACCGGTGAAACACTTGAAACCCCAGAAGCTGACGCGCCTCGTTCTGGTCATGGTACTGCTGGTAGGCGCCGGGCTCAGTTGGGAGCGCGTGCAGAGCGCCCGTCAGTCACTTTATGCCGAGCTTGAGCGGATCGGGTCAGAACGATTGAATCTGTACGCTTCCACCGTGGAAGCGGCTTATCGCCGTTTCGACTACTTGCCCTTTCTGGTCGCAGAAGACCCGGATGTCGTGAACCTGCTGCAATCACCTGAACGCGAGCTTTCGGCCCGTGCGCTGAACCGTAAACTTGCGCGCTGGCAGTCGGAGGCCGGGGCCGATGTTCTCTACCTGATGAATCGCCAGGGACAAGTTGTCGCGAGCAGCAATTGGCAACAACCCTCAAGCTTTATCGGGCAGCATTATGCATTTCGGCCCTACTTCCGGGATGCCCTGGCGGGTGAAAAGGGACGCTTCTTTGCCGTGGGTGTGACCACAGGACGGCCTGGCTTGTTTTTGTCCCGCCCCGTCAAGAGTCCCGAAGGCATTGCAGGCGTGGTGGTCGCCAAGATCGACCTGACACAGCTTGAGCAGAACTGGGCGGCCGGTGGTGAAAGTGTATGGGTCAGTGACAGTGACGGAGTGATCTTTCTGTCGAGTCATGCGGGCTGGCGCTACCGAAGTCTGGCTCCCCTGGATGCCGGGACGCGGGCGTCGATACGCGGCGCACGCAAGTACAGTGGTCATGTCATCGAACCGCTGGTTCTGCAATGGCAATCTCCGTCACCGGCCGGGAACCGTATTCTGGAGCTGGCGACGCCGGGGTCGGTTCAGAAGGCCGGCGCATTTCCCGCCACGTTCATGCTGCACGAGCGTCAGATTCCGGAGCTTGGATGGACGCTGTATTACCTCAGTGATCTCGGTGGACTGAGTGACCGGATAGGGCAGGCATTGGTCACCGCCTGGCTGGTGGCCGCGCTTCTGGCCATCTTCGGGTTGTTCCTGCTCAGCCGCTATCGTTACGCCGAGCGCCTGTCTCAGCAGGTGGCCGAACGAACGGAGGCTCTGCGGCAGACACACGAAGAGCTGATCCAGTCGGAAAAGCTTGCTGCGCTCGGGCAATTGTCTGCCGGACTGGTGCATGAAATCAGCCAACCTCTCTCGGCGCTGCAGACTTATCTTGCCAGCACCCGCATGCTGGTGCGGCAGGGACAGGCGAGTGACGCACTGGATACCCTCGGTGAAGCCGAGGGATTGATACGTCGGGTGTCGCGCATCGTCTCACACCTGAAAACATTTGCACGACGCTCCCGGGGTGTCCGGGTGCCAGTGGACATGGTGGCCGTCGTGGAGAATGCACTGATGGTCGTGCAACCCTTGCTCAAGAAGACGCAGGTGAACCTCAAATGGTCGCCGCCCGAAGCGCCGGTCAGAGCACTGGCTGATGAAATCCGGGCGGAGCAGGTCCTGATCAACCTGATCCGCAACGCGGTCGATGCGGTGCAGGAAGCACCTGTCGCCGCCCCCGTCATTGAAGTGAACCTGTGCAGGCAAGGGGCGCAGGTCGAAGTCCGTGTCGCCGACAATGGTGCCGGCATAGCTCCGGATACCTTGCCCGATATCTTTGACCCCTTCTTCACCACCAAACCCCCGGGTGAAGGGCTGGGCCTCGGACTGTCCGTGTCCTTTGGGATTGCACAGGATCTGGGGGGTGAGCTAACGGCTGCCAACCGGCCTGAGGGCGGCAGTGTTTTCTGTTTCAGACTGGCGGCGGCAGAGGAGGCGCATCAACCACATGTCTGACTATGCATCTGCATCCGGGCGCGATCGCCCGATCGTATTTCTGGTGGATGATGAAGCCGCCATCCGCAAGGCATCGCGTCAGTGGCTGAGCCTTGCGGGGTTTGAGGTGCATGACTTTGCATCGGCCCAGGAGGCGCTGGATGCCCTTCCGCCTGCAATGCAGGGCGTTGTGGTCTCCGACATACGTATGCCGGGGATGGATGGCCTGAGCTTTGCCAGGGCGATTCAGCAACGGGATCCGGATTTGCCGGTGTTGCTCGTCACAGCACATGGTGATGTTCAGACGGCCGTGCAGGCCATGCGAGACGGCGTCTATGATTTTATTGAGAAGCCTGTGGAGCCCGACCTGCTGGTGGACAGGATTCGACGGGCAGTGGAAAAGCGGAGGCTGGTACTTGAGAACCGTCACCTGCATACGCTGCTGAAGACGGGCAGCAGCCTCGAGAGGCGCCTTGTCGGACAATCCCCGGCGATGGTCCGGCTGCGTCGCCAGGTCATGCAGTTGGCACAGACCGGTGTGGACCTCGTCATCAATGGCGCCACCGGCACGGGCAAGGAGCTGGTGGCGCGCTGTCTCCATGAGTTCAGCCCCCGTCAGTCTGCCCCCTTTGTCGCCGTGAATTGTGGCGCCATTCCCGAACAACTGTTCGAGAGCGAGCTCTTTGGTCGTGAAAAAGGGGCCTTCACCGGAGCAGATAGCCAGCGCATCGGCAAGATTGAGCACGCCAACGGTGGGTTGCTCTTTCTCGACGAGATCGAGAGCATGCCGCTTGCGTTTCAGATCAAGTTGCTGCGCGTCCTTCAGGAACGCCGGCTGACACGTATCGGCAGTAACCGCGAGATCGCACTTGATCTTTGGGTGGTTGCCGCCACCAAGGAAGACCTTCGTCAGGCCAGCGATGCGGGCCGGTTCCGGGAAGATCTCTATTACCGCCTGAATGTGGTCGAGTTGCATTTGCCTTGCCTGGCGCAACGGCAGGAGGATATTCCCCTGCTATTCGAATATTTTGCCCAGCAGGCTGCGCTCAGACACGGCCGGGATTACGTATCGCCGGACGAGCAATTCTTTGCCCACCTCCGGGCACAGGATTGGCCGGGGAATGTGCGTCAGCTCAAGAATGTCGCCGAACGCCATGTACTTGGCTTTGGCGAGGTTCACGACAGCGTGGCCGGGCAGCCTGCACAGTCCGGGCAAGGGTTGAATGAGCAGGTACAGGCCTTTGAACGCCAGTTGATCGTGAATGCCCTGCGCCGACATCAGGGGAACATTCAGGCCGTTCTGGAGGACCTGAAGTTGCCGCGGCGCACACTGAACAACAAGATGAAACAATATGGTATCCGGCGCACCGATTGCCTGTCGGTGCAGGATGACTGAACGCCAGAGTCAATGACAGCAGATACATACAGGAGCACCGCATGGCAGGCCAGCAGAGAGAAGTGACGCTGAGATTTCTCGCAGAACCCACGGATCAGAATTTCGGCGGCAAGGTACACGGCGGGGCCGTGATGAAGTGGATAGATCTGGCCGCCTATGCCTGTGCAGCAGGCTGGAGCGGCAAGTATTGCATTACAGCGTACGCGGGTGGTATCCGGTTCGTACAGCCGATTCACGTCGGCAATCTGGTTGAAGTGAATGCCAAGATCATATACACCGGCCGCACGTCGATGCACGTGGCCATTGATGTGCGGGCGCGTGATCCGAAGCAGACAGAGCGCCATCTGACGACCCACTGTATCGTCATCATGGTGGCCGTGGATGATGCCGGCCGCCCCTCGGAGGTACCTCAGTGGGAGCCCGAGACAGCGCATGACATTTACCTGCGGGACTCAGCCATGCGCCTGATGGACATGCGCAAGAAGATCGGTACGGAAATGGAAGCGCACGTCAGGGGGGAGCCCGGGGAGTCCACCTGACTCCCTGAGCAGGTCAGTAGCCGGATAACATGTCGGCGCGGGCAGGATTGTCAATGAAGGGATTGGTGTTTCCCTGGATCTGACGAATCAGCTCATTGCGTGTTTTCTCCGCCTCATCCGGAGGATCCAGCCGGTTCCATCGCTGCAACTGAGGCAGATCCCCCACAAGAGGAAGCCCGTAACGTTCGTGCATGTACAGAATCGCCCGTGCAATGTCGCCCCGAATGCGAGGTGGCGGGTCAATGACGCCAAATGAGCGACGTATGCCGCATTCATCCTTTGGGACGTCGGCACCCAGCTCTTCAAAGCGTGCACTGCGGCGTTCCAGTTCGACCCGCGCATCAGCGGGTTGAAGGTTGTGCAGGTCGGAGACCATGACCCGATAGTCTTCCGATTCGCGTGCACACAGCCTGGGGGTGCCGCAGTCGAGTGTTTCCCGAATCCAGGTATCCGAATAGATGTGACTTTCGGTGATCAGAATGCTCTTTTTGCGGAAGGGCTTCTGACAGTAAAAGGTGGTGCCACCGTTGGCGTAGAGTTGCCCCCAGAACTTCTCTTCGATCACCTCATCGGGTGAAGGGGCAGCGTGAACCCATAATGAAGCAAATGCACAGGCTGAAACTGCAAGTTTTGCAAACCCTTTCATAACGCACTCATTTAGTTTTTATGATGGTGTGTCGTACTGGATCCGTCCAGCTTTTGATCAGTATAAAGCAAGGCGTTACGCCACGAAAGGGCAGAAGGGGAAGGACGTTGTCCTTCCCTGACCGGTGAATTTCAGGACTTCAGGCGCTTGGCCAGCTCCTGAAGCTCGTTGCGCAGTTTCTCGCCCGTTTCGCGAAGCTTGTCGATGGCCGGGCGGCTTTCCTCTTCCAGTTTGTGCAGGGCCTGTTCCGCGGATTGTTCGAACTGTTGCCAGTCGGCCTCCCAGCGCTTCAGGTCATCCTTGAGTTCCAGGTTGGCCAGGTGTGTCTGCACCCGCAGCTCGTCCCACTTGGTTTTCAGGCTGTCCCGAATGGTTTTGAGATCTTCAGTGATGGTGTTCATAACGGCTCCCTCCTTCAGATTGACGGTGTACTGCTTCACTATCAGTTTACCGCTTTACAGAACCTGATATGGGGCCTGGATCATTTTTTTGCAAGAAGCAGTGCAGTTTGCTCCAGAGTTGGCCACACCGGCGTTTCGACCGCCCCCTTGATGGCACGGTCTGCCTCATGCAACAGTTCCAGTGCGGCGACCAGGTTGGCTGGCCGGGGTGCCAGGCGCAGATATTTCTTCTTTTTCTGAGGCGGAAGTTTCCAGTTGCGTACCACCGTATCGACTGATCCGTCTCGCTGGCGGCCCCGGGCCAGTTCCATGAAGCGATGGGCCTCCTGAGCAAGTGCCCAGACGACTTGTGCCGGCGCGACCCCTTCGTTGCGCAATGTGCGCATGACCGAGATGCTGTGCGCCGGATCCCGGTCCAGAATGGCGTCGGTCAGATCGAAAACGGAGTAGTGACTGCTCTGTGCCACACACTCGGTCACGAAGACCTCGTCGATGGTCGGTTCCCGGGCCAGCAGGGTCATCTTTTCGATCTCCTGTATGGCCGCGAGCAGATTGCCTTCGACATGTTCGGCCAGGACACGTGCCGCATCTGCGGTGGGTTGCAAGCCTCTGGCATGCATCTGACTGCTGATCCAGGCGGGCAGGCGAGCATGCTCGATCGGCCAGACCTGAATGACCCAGCCATGCGTGTCAATGGCCTTGGCCCACTTCTGGTTGAGCAGGCGGTAGTCGTTTTTTTCGGAAGTCAGCAGCAGGCAGACGTCGGGGGGCAGGTTTTCTGCGGCGGAGATGAGCAGCTTCTTGCCCTTGTCATCAGGTGTGACGCGCAGGGCCAGCTCAATGATCTTGTCTTCGCCGAACAGGCTGGGCGCGTTGAGATGCTCCTCCAGTGCAACCCAGTCAAAGCCTTTCTCCACCACGAAATACAAGCGTTCGGTAAAGCCCTTCTCCCGCCAGTGAGCACGAAACTGGTCAGCGCAGTGCTGCCGCTGCCAGGGTTCCTCACCCATGATCCAGGCGATGCGCTGCGCCTTGCGCTTGAGATGGTCGGGCAGTTGTTCGGGCTTAATACGCATCCGTGTTCTGCCGGGCGAACGACTGAATGGCCCGTGCGGCCTGATAGACGACGGCCTGGGCCAGTTGTCGGTCGAGGTCCTCGCGGATATCTGCCTGTTCATTGGCATCGCCGAGGACCGAATCCTTGTCATAACGGTATGTCTGGCTGCGATGAACATCCCCGCGGGTCATCATGTTGCCGTGTCGGGGGCGTACGGACCAGGTGACCGTGCGGGTGATTTCGTTTTCGGCCGTGTCTGCGGACTGGCTGATGGAGACCGCGCGGATGGACTCCACCACGCGCGGCACATCCAGCTCGTAGCGGGACTCATCTGCCGGAACCAGGTCCGCGCCGGCGGTGCGCAACCCCTCGCGTACCTGTTGGCAAAGTGTGCGGGACACCGCATCCGGGCATTCGACGTAAACGGCAGTATCCGTCAGGGTGATACTGCTCTGAGTGCCTCGCAGCTGGAAGCCGCAGGCACTGAGGAGGACAGCTGCGACCGTGGCGGTCAGTAGAGTTCGCATAATGGCCTGTCTGCCGGCCGGTTGCCCGGCCGGTCCTTGCGTTAACGAGCGACGATATTGACCAGCTTGCCGGGCACCACAATCACTTTCGCGATGGTCTTGCCTTCGAGGAAGCGGGAGACATTCTCTTCCTCCTGGGCACGGGTTTCCAGCTCGGCCTTGCTGATATCGGCGGGCACATTGAGCTTGGCGCGCACCTTGCCGTTGACCTGCACGACGATCAGGACTTCATCCTTCACCAGTGCAGACTCGTCCACTTTCGGCCAGCCCGCATCCAGCACTGCCTCCTCATGACCGAATGCCTGCCACAGGGCGTGGCAGATATGCGGCGTGATGGGAGCCAGCAACAAAATGCTGGTTTCCAGCGCTTCATGAATGGTGGCACGCACATCATCGCCCTGAGCCTTGCTCTGGGTGTCGGTAACCAGGTTGATCAGCTCGCGCACGGCGGCAATGGCCGTATTGAAGGTGTTTCGACGGCTGATGTCATCGGTGACCTTGGCAATCGTCTCGTGGGTCTTGCGCCGCAGGGCCTTGGCGGCATCACTCAGGGCACGCGTGTCAAGAGCCGGCACGGGGCCTGCCGCCAGATGGTCGTGCATGAGGGTCCACAGCCGTTTCAGGAAGCGATGCGCGCCAATGACGCCCTGCTCGGACCATTCGAGTGTCTGTTCAGGCGGTGCCGCGGACATCATGAACAGCCGCACGGTATCGGCACCGTACTGGTCGATCATTTCCTGCGGGTCCACACCGTTGTTCTTGGACTTGGACATCTTCACCTTGCCGCCGATTTCGACCGGCTGGCCGTCGGCTTTCAGGCGAGCGGCGACCACGGCGCCCTTGCTGTCCGTTTCAAGCTCCACTTCCTTGATGTTGTAGTAGGTGGTGCGACCATCCGCATCGGTACGGTAGAAGGTATCAGCCAGCACCATGCCCTGACAGAGCAGGTTCTTGAAGGGCTCCGGGCTGTCCACCAGGCCTTCGTCACGCAAAAGCTTGTGATAGAAGCGGGCGTAGAGCAGGTGCAGGATGGCGTGCTCGATACCGCCGATGTACTGGTCAACCGGCAGCCAGTAGTTCGCCCGTTGCGGATCCAGCATGGTGTCTGCATCCGGGCAGGCAAAGCGGGCATAGTACCAGGAAGACTCCATGAAGGTGTCGAAGGTATCGGTTTCCCGTGTGGCCGGCTGACCCTGGTAGGTCGTTCGGGCCCACTCGGGATCCGCCTTGATGGGGCTCTTGACGCCGTCCATCTCCACATCTTCCGGCAGCACCACCGGCAGGTCTTCGGCCGGCACGGGCGCTTCCCGGCCATCCTCCAGATAAAGCATGGGAATCGGGGCGCCCCAGTAGCGCTGGCGGGAGACACCCCAGTCCCGCAGGCGATAGTTGATGGTCTTGTGGCCCTTGCCGAGAGACTCCAGCCTGGCGGCAATGGCGTCAAAGGCTTCCTCGCTGGTCATGCCGGTAAACTCACCGGAGTTGACCAGCAGGCCCTTGTCCGTGAAAGCCTCGGCCTGTACGTCCACTTCCTGATCCGGATTCTTCGGTGCGATCACTTGCTGAATGGGCAGCCCGAACTTGAGGGCGAACTCGTGATCACGGGTGTCGTGTCCCGGTACGGACATCACGGCGCCGGAACCGTAATCCATCAACACGAAGTTGGCGACCCACACCGGGACTTCGTTACCGGTAATCGGGTGGATGGCCTTCAGGCCGGTATCCATCCCTTTCTTTTCCATGGTGGCGATCTCGGCCTCGGCGGCCTTCACGCGGTTGCACTCTTCCAGGAAAGCGGTCAGTGCGCCGTTGCCTTGCGCAGCCTTGCGCGCCAGCGGGTGCTGCGGTGCCAGCGCCACGTAGGTCACACCCATCAGGGTGTCCGGGCGCGTGGTATACACGGTCAGCTTTTCCGGGCTGTCCTTGACGTCAAACGTCAGCTCCACGCCTTCTGACCGGCCGATCCAGTTGGCCTGCATGCGCTTGACTTCCTCGGGCCAGTCCAGCGTGTCCAGGTCGTTGAGCAGTTCATCGGCATAGGCCGTGATCTTGACAAACCACTGGGGAATTTCGCGACGCTCAACAGGCGCGCCGGAACGCCAGCCCTTGCCGTCGATGACCTGCTCGTTGGCGAGTACGGTCTCATCCACCGGGTCCCAGTTGACCACGGACATCTTCTTGTAGACCAGCCCCTTCTCGTACAGGCGGGTGAAGAACCACTGTTCCCACTTGTAGTATTCCGGCTTGCAGGTGGCCAGTTCACGTGACCAGTCGTAGCCGAATCCCAGTTGCTTGAGCTGGCCCTTCATGTATTCGATGTTTTCATAGGTCCAGGAGGCGGGGGCCACGCCGTTCTTGATGGCGGCATTCTCTGCCGGCAGGCCGAAGGCATCCCAGCCCATCGGCTGCAGCACGTTCTTGCCCTGCATGCGCTGGAAGCGTGAAATGACATCCCCGATGGTGTAGTTGCGTACATGTCCCATGTGCAGCTTGCCGCTGGGGTAGGGGAACATGGACAGGCAGTAGAACTTCTCCCTGGACGGGGCTTCCGTCACCTTGAAGCTCTGGTTGGCTTCCCAGTAGTCCTGGGCCGCTTTCTCAATCTGTTTGGGATGATAGGTGGCTTCCATCTTTGTCCTGGTTGTACCGGTTCAGTTTAAAGGTTGCTTCAGGTCAATCGGCTTCGCGCTGAATCAGGCAAGATAGTACTGAAAGCTGACTTGGGTTTTCGCGAAGGGCGCCTATTTTAACCTATAGTGACAGGGACAGGTAGTGAGAACCCGGGGAATCCGTGAATTGGATCATGGGAGGTGGCAGATGGCAGAACCAGGCAACGCACGGCAACTGAAAGCGTATCGGAGCGTGTTGGCGCGACTGGAAACCCGGTTGGCCGATATCGAGGTGAGAACCTGGGAGACCGTCCAGGCTGAAATTGAGGAGGCAGTCGAGCTGGAGCAGGCGGCTTCGGATCTGACGCGTGAAGAATGGGACGTGATCAAGGGGTATCTGAAGCGCGACCTGAAGGCCGTTTTCGATTATCTCAAGGATGCCGGCAAGGGATTCAAGGAGTGGCTGGCCACGGATGCTGCCTACCTGAAAGAGGAGATCCTCGAGTGGGTGGAAAAGGCGGCCGATCCGGCAAAGGTGGAATGGGAGCGGCTCAATCTTCAGCTACATCATGATGACAGCACCTACGTGACCGGGGAGCTGACCCTGCCGGGCATTCTGAAATGCACGGAGTGCGGCAAGCTGGTGGTGCTGCCGGTGGCGGACCGCATCCAGCCCTGTCACCGCTGCCACTGCGAGGTGTTCCAGCGGGTGATGAGCTACTGGCCGGACGAGGACGTGCTCTGAGCAGACCCACGGCGAAGTGCCTGCAGCGTGCCCATGAGCAGCAGAAAAACAAGTGGCAGGCTGCCGGTGCGTCCGTAAAGGGTGGTGCCTGAGCGAAGCTCGGCATCACCTGCCGAGACGCCGGGCTCTGCCGGGGCCACCGGGTTGAGAACGGCGCCATCTGGCGTGATGATGCCGGTGTGTCCGCGATTGGCGGCACGCAGCAGTGTCTTGTCCTGTTCCACGGCACGCATGCGGGCAATCTGCATGTGCTGGGCCGGGCCGGCGAAGAGACCAAACCAGGCGTCGTTGCTCACGGTCACCAGCAGCTGAGCCTCGCGGGCGCGCGCGGCAACAAAGTCCGGATAGACGACTTCATAACAGATAAAAGTGGCCACCGGCACGCCTTTGGCGGATTGCAGCGGCTGATCGGCCGCGCCGGGCACCATGTCCGACATGGGCAGATTGAAAAAGGCAATCAGGCCGCGCAACAGCGACTCCAGGGGGACATACTCGCCAAAGGGCACCAGCTTCTGCTTGCGGTACAGGCCTTCTGCCTTGCCCTGCCAGAGAAAGCCGTTGGCATAGGAACCGTCGTCATTGGGCAGCAGCACCCCGTAGCCGAGCGCGGTGTCCGTGTTGCGGGCGTGCGCGTCCAGCTGCCTGAAGAAACCTGCATCGGCCTTGTAGAAGACAGGCAGGGCTGTTTCCGGCCACAGGACAAGATCCGCCGCTTGCCAGTACGGGGCCGAAAGGTCCATGTAGGTACGAATGATCTGGCCCTGATATTCAGGCTGCCACTTGATGTCCTGCGAAATGGCACCCTGGACCAACGCGACCTTCATCGTGCCGGCGGGCGTTGTGCGGCCCAACCAGTGCCCGGCAAGGCTGATGACCATCAGGCAGGCTGTTGCCGCCAGCAGGGGGCGCGCGGCGGACCAGGTTCTCTGGCAGGCTGCGCGCGCCAGATAGCTGCCTGCAAGCACTATCAGGAAGGACAATCCGTAGGCACCCACCCAGCGGGCGGCCGGGGCAAAGGGGCTGTCCACCCAGCCGGTGCCGATATAGAGCCAGGGAAAGCCGGACAGCAACCCGCTGCGGATCCACTCCCAGATCACCCAGACGGCGGCGAAGGTGAAAGGCGTCAGAGCATTTCGGCGCGCCAGTCCGTGGAGGGTCCACCACTGGCCGAGGGTGAAAAGTGCCAGACCGGCCGCAAACAGGGCCGTGAGCAGCGTGGCCAGCCAGACCGGGGCGTATCCGAAATCGTGAATGGAAATCCACACCCAGTTCACGTTGGCACCGAACAGCCCCAGGCCCACCAACCAGCCATCCAGACACGCCTGACGGCGCGAGTTGCCGCGCGGTTGCAGCATCCAAAGCACGCCCGTCAGAGGGAGCGCCAGCCACCACAGGTAGAACGGGGCAAAGGTCAGGCCCAGCGCGGCCCCGGAAATCAGGAGCTCGGCACGCCGCTTGAGTGGACTCATGCGGTTCGGGTCACTTCCAGAAGTCGCACGGAGCGGTTGTCGGCATTCAGGACAGTAAACCGGAAACCACCGAATTCCACGCTGTCTCCGCGTGAGGGCATGCGACCGAAGTGCTTGAGCACCAGGCCGCCGATCGTGTCGAAATCTTCCTCATTCAGCTTGCAGCGGAAGTACGCGTTGAAGTCCTCAACCTCCGTCAGCGCCTTGACGATCCAGGTCCCCTCGCTGGTGGGGGTGATCATGGACTCATCGTCTTCGATATCGTGTTCATCCTCGATTTCACCGACGATCTGCTCGAGCACGTCTTCAATCGTGACCAGACCGCTGACCCCGCCGTACTCATCCACCACAATGGCCATGTGGTTACGGTTGCTCTTGAACTCGTTGAGCAGCTGAATCAGTCGCTTGCTCTCGGGAATGAACCAGGCCGGGCGCAGCACGTCCTGGACCTTGGCCCGGGTCAGTTCACCGGCGGCAACCAGTGGCAGCAGATCCTTGACCAGCAGGACGCCTTCGACCTCATCTAGGCTGTCGCCAATGACCGGATAGCGGGAGTGCGCCGAGGCAAAGATCTCCGGCAACCACTCGTCCGGATTCTGTTCGCTGCTGACCGTGATCATCTGGGCGCGGGGGATCATGATCTCACGCACCTGCATTTCGGTGACATGGATCGCGCTTTCCATCAGGGAGAGTGTATCCTGGTCCAGCACTTCGCGCTTGTGTGCGCCGCGCAGCAAATGGATGATGTCGTCTTTGGAATCCGGTCCGGAGGAGAAGACATTGGACAGCTTGTCCAGCCAGCTTTTCGAGTTTTCCGGCCTCGAATGGTCGTCGCTCATGTGCGTGTGATTACCTGTCCTGTCGATAGGGGTCGGGTATGTCCAGTTGAGTCAGAAGTTGCCGTTCCAAGTTTTCCATAACTTCTGCCTCATCATCAAGTATGTGATCGTAGCCCTGCAGGTGCAGCATGCCATGAATGATCATGTGCGCCCAGTGGTGTTTCAGGGGTTTGTCCTGCTCCCTCGCTTCCCGGGCCACCACGCTCGGGCAGACGATGATGTCGCCCAGCAGGGGCAGGGTCAGGCCCGGCGGATTCTCGAACGGAAATGACAGCACGTTGGT
>RFIV01000052.1 GCA_003695085.1 Gammaproteobacteria bacterium | reverse complement strand
GGCGAGCACTACGGATTGGATATCCTGCGCGTGCGGGAAATCCGGGCCTGGCAGGCACCTCGTGCGCTGCCCAACCTGCCGGCCTTCATCAGCGGTGTCATGGATTTCCGGGGCGGGGTGGTCCCGGTGATCGATCTGCGCAAGCGGTTCAACCTCGAAACGGCGGGCATTGATCGCGAAACCGTAATAATCGTTGTGAATGTTCAGCATGCCGGGCAGGAACTTGAGATGGGCATGGTGGTGGATCGGGTGGCGGATGTTGTGGATGTGAAGCCTGACGAGGTGCGGCCCCCGCCTGCACTGGGCGCGCAACTGGATACGCGGTTCATGTCCGGCATGATTTCGCTCGCCGATCGCATGGTCGTGCTGGTGGACGTGGACCGCATGCTGGATCCGGACAGCTTTGCTCAGGTGCTTAGTGTGGCCGGGGATGAAAACCAGTCGGGAGGAGCAGACGATGGCGCCCTTTGAGTTGCCCCGCGCCCTGACCATTCAGCACGTGGAAGATCTGATGAAACAGCTGGATGCCCTCCCGGCAGAACAGGATCTGGCGCTGGACGGGCAGGCCGTCGAGTTGGTGGATGCGCTGGGCGTGCAGTTGCTGCTGGCGCTGAGAAAACGGCAACAGCAGGGCGGTCATGGTTTTACCTTGCAGCAACCAAGTGAGGCATTGCGGGAGGCCCTGAACGACCTGGGGCTGGCAGATGCCCTGCAACATTGAGGGAGCCGGACATGGTGCGTGAGCGCGCGGATGGCCGGGAATTTCCGTTTGAATGGGCGGACTTTGAACGGCTGCGTCAGCTCAGTTACAGCCACTCGGGCATCGTGGTGCCGGATTCCAAGTTTCAGATGTTTTATACCCGCCTGGTCAAGCGCCTGCGGGCACTGGGACTGAGCTCCTTCGGCGAATACGTGGAATACCTTGAGACGCATCGTGAGGCGGAGTTTTCCCACTTCATCAATGCCCTGACCACCAATCTCACGTCCTTCTTTCGTGAACCTCACCATTTTGATTTTCTGCGAGACACCGTCATTCCCCAGGCATTGGAAAATCGCGTGCCGCGGCTTCGTGTATGGTCTGCCGGATGCTCCACCGGTGAAGAGCCCTGGTCCATCGCCATGACGCTGGCGGAACACGCCTTGCCCAAGGGCCTCAGGTTTGAAGTGCTGGCCACGGATATTGATTCCAATGTGCTGGCTCAGGCACGGGCCGGGATATACCCGCTCAACCGGCTGGAGGGCCTGGACCTGGAGACCCGGCGGCGCTGGTTTCAAAAGGGCAGGGGCGCAAATGCCGACAAGGCGCGCATCAAGCCGGAACTGAGACAGTTTGTGGGCTTCCGGCAGCTGAACCTGATTCAGCCATTTCGTCATACCGAGCCACTGGATGTGATTTTCTGTCGCAATGTGGTCATCTATTTTGACCGCCCGACGAAGGAAACGCTGATCAGCCGCTACGCGGACAGCCTCAAGCCCGATGGCTATCTTATCATGGGGCACTCCGAGAGCCTGCACGGGATCAGCACGCGCTTTCGCCTGATCGGCCGCACGGTTTACCAGAAGCAGGGAGGCTGATCATGCCGCACCGGAAGAAAAACCTTCCCTTTGGCCCCACGCCCGGCTTTGAGCACGTCAACCGCTTCTGGGACAAGCGGCGCAATATCGTCATGGCCAAGATTCTGCCCGGGGAGTTCTACGTCACGAAGCAGGATGAGGCCATTGGTACGGTGCTCGGCTCCTGCGTCGCGGCCTGTGTGCGTGACCCGGTTGCCGGGTGCGGCGGCATGAACCACTTCATGTTGCCGCATACGGATGACAGCCCCCATGAAATGCTCAGCTCGGCCTTTCGCTATGGCAACTATGCCATGGAGCACCTGGTCAACGAACTGCTCAAGATGGGCGCGCGCAGGGGGCGGCTGGAGTTCAAGCTCTTTGGCGGTGGCCGCATTGTCAACGGACTGAGTGACGTCGGGCAGCGCAATATCGACTTCGTGCGCAAGTACATGGAGCTGGAAGGGTACCGGATTGCCGTGGAGGATCTGGGGGGCGACCACCCGCGCAAGATCATCTACTTTCCCCTGACCGGCAAGGTGCTGCTCAAGCGCCTCGAGACCCTGCACAATACCACCATTCTGTCGCGCGAAACACAATACCAGGGCACGCTGGACACGACGCCTGTATCCGGCGAAGTGGACTTGTTCTGAGGAGGCTGCATGGCACAGGTTATCAAGGTTCTGGTCGTCGACGATTCGCCGCTGATCCGGGCCCTGCTCAAGGAGATCATCAACAGCCAGCCGGATATGGAGGTCGTCGGAGAAGCGGCCGATCCCTACGAAGCCCGGTCGGCGATCAAGGCCCTCAATCCGGATGTCCTGACGCTGGATGTGGAGATGCCGCGCATGGATGGCATTACTTTCCTGCGCAACCTCATGCGCTTGCGTCCCATGCCGGTGATCATGATTTCCACACTGACTCAGAAGGGCAGCCAGGTGACATTGGATGCCCTCGAAATCGGTGCGCTGGATTATGTACCCAAACCTTCGGGGGATCTGCGGGAAGGGCTGGATGAGCTGGCGGATGCGATCCGTGCGAAAGTGCGCATGGCGGCCCGGGTCTCCCCGGATACGCTGGCGTTGCGGCAGAAGCGACTGGAATCCTGGCAAAACCGGTCCGCGCCGGAAGTCGCGAAGCGCGCCACCTCGGGCAGGCAGTTCCCGTCGGACAGCTGCAAGCTCATTGCACTGGGCGCCTCCACGGGCGGGCTGGATGCTCTGACGACCGTGCTGAGTGGCTTGGGAGAAAACGTACCGGGCATCGTCATGACCCAGCATATCCCCGCGGGTTTTTCAGCCTCCTTTGCGGCCCGGCTGAACGGCAAGCTGCCGCTGGAAGTTCTGGAAGCGCGAGAAGGGCTGGAGGTGCTGCCCGGTCGGGCGATTCTGGCAGAAGGGGATCATCACCTGCGGGTCGAATGGACGGGCCAGGGGTATATCTGTCGTCTGGATCAGGGAGCCAAGGTATCCAGGCACCGGCCGAGCGTCGACGTGCTGTTCGAATCCGTGGCACAAGCCGCTGGCAAGCATGCCATTGCGGCCTTGCTGACAGGCATGGGCGAAGACGGTGCGCGCGGCATGCTGAAGCTCAAGCAGGCAGGTGCGTGGACGATTGCACAGGATGAGGCATCGTCCGTGGTGTGGGGCATGCCGGGTGCAGCGGTCAGGCTGGGAGCCGTGCGTGAGGTGAAGTCACTGGACGAGATTGCCCGCAGCCTGTTGGCCTGGGCCCATCAGCACGCCTGACCGCCTTGTCGGGTTGCGAGCCGGGCGCCATTAGGCTCAGAACAGCTCGATATCGTCGCTCTCGTTTGCGGCGGGCTTTGCAATCGCTTCGAGGTAGGCCGCCAGCGCAGCCTCCACCGTTGCACCCTGCAAAATGGCGTCGAACATGTCGCGCTCTTCCTTCATGGTGTAGCGGTTGCGAATGCTTTGCTGCAGCGTCAGCCATGAGCTGTCGTCTTCCAGCCGGGCAGGATCGCCGATCAGGTCGGCCAGATCCTGGAGTCCGGTCTTCACATGGCCCAGCCGTTGCGCCATCTTGTCGAAAAACTGGAAGGAGACGACGCACCTCACCGTTTCGGCATGCAGGTCCTCCAGTTCGCTTGCCAACGCCTCGTGGGCCGGTGATTTTGCCGTAGCCTCCAGCTGGCCGACCATGCGGGTGAAGGAGTTGCTCAGGGTGTTGACGGATGATTCGCTTTCCCTGAGCGAGGCTTCCAGTTGTGCGACCGCGACCGCCAGCATGCGCAAGGTGTGCTGCACATGCTGAGCGGCAAGACCTGGATGGGATGACAGGGGCATGGCCGTTACCCCGCAGCCATGCTCAGGGGGTCCACGGAGACGACACTGCTACCTGGCCGGTGCTGCGCCTGGGCCAGTCCCTGGCGTGCCCGCTCAATAATCGGATCGGGCTGGGTGTCCAGCATCTGGAACTCCGTGAGGCCAATGCTGACAGCCGGTTCCACCGGCAAGTCCTCCAGAGATTCCAGCAACTGGAGAAAGCGTGTAATGGCGCGCCCGGCACGATGCAGATCCGTTTCTGGCATGATGACGGCAAACTCGTCCCCGCCGATTCTGGCCAGCACATCCTCCTCGCGCAGGCACTCATGGATCGCCAGCGCCACCGCGCGAATCAGACGATCCCCCTCGTCATGGCCGAGGGAGCGATTGATGGTCTTGAGCTGATCGATATCCAGCAAGGCCACCGAGAAGGTGGTATTGTGACGCTGACTGCGCTGAATCTCGGCCTTGAGGGCACGCTGAAAGGCCTGCTGATTGAGCAGACCGGTCATGCCATCATGGTCGGCCATGCTGGCCAGATGCTCGGTCATGCGCTGCCGGCCGGTAATATCGCGCTGGAAAACGGCAAAGTGCGTGACCGTACCATAGCTGTTGAACATCGGGCGGATATCCATGTCCACCCAGAACGGGCGGCCATCCTTGCGATACTGAAGCAGGCGTGTATTCAGGTTGTCCTGGTTACTCAGGGCGTCATGGATGCGCTGGACAGTTTGCATATTGGTATCCTGTCCATGCAGCAGGGACAGGGGTTGGCCCACCGCCTCATCCTGTGAAAAACCCGTGAGGCGTTCAAAGGCCGGATTGACATAGACGATTGCGGGACCGCCTTCACGGCCGGTTTCCGTATCGGTCAGAAAAATGGCATCGGCACTGCATTCGACAATTTGCTGAAACACATCAGGATTCATGGGACCTCCGGTTCTTCTTGCCCCAAGTGTAGACCGGAGTTCAGGTTATTGCATGTGGGAAAAGTGTTCGCCGACACACACAACACTCCCGGGGCAAGGTTTCGGCCCCGGGGAGCGGATCGGCAAAGGTTACCGCTCAGTCAACGTGTGCAGGGTGGTTGATGGCGATGTCACTGCCCAGGTCAGACCACCAGTCCAGGTACTTGTGTGCCGATGTCCTGCCGGAGCTGACCAGTGCTTGCTTCAAAGGTGTTCAATGCACAGTGTTCAGGCCTCCTTGGTATCCTTGTGGTTGATCGTGAGCGGTGCGGGCACCGCCACGGT
>RFIV01000380.1 GCA_003695085.1 Gammaproteobacteria bacterium | reverse complement strand
GAAGGAACCTTCCGAGGGATTTTAAGTCCCTTGCGTCTACCAGTTTCGCCACTCGGGCAACAATGGAGGCTGGGGTCGGAATCGAACCGGCGTACACGGAGTTGCAGTCCGCTGCATGACCACTCTGCCACCCAGCCATGTGCCTGAGGTGCGTAAGTCCTGAGGGAGAAGCCTGAGGTGAATTGGAGCGGGAAACGAGACTCGAACTCGCGACCCCAACCTTGGCAAGGTTGTGCTCTACCAACTGAGCTATTCCCGCTCACCTCTGAACAGTGCCCTGCACCGATCAGGTGGCGCATAGTTTACTGTTTCAGGTTTGGGTGTCAACCCCGGAATCCATATTCTCGGACAGCATGGGCCAGGCAGCTCTGAGATAGACCAGCATGGACCACAAGGTCAGCACAGCCGCCACGTACAACAGCACCACAGCGATCCAGTTCAGCGTGGTCCACGGCTCGAAAGCCAGCAAACCGGTAATCGCCATCATCTGAATCAGCGTCTTGACCTTGCCGATATAGCTGACCGCCACACTGGCACGCTGTCCCACCTCGGCCATCCACTCGCGCAGCGCCGAGATCACGATTTCACGGCCGATGATCACCATGGCAGGCAGCGTCATCGCAGGTGAGTCGAACGTTTCAACCAGCAGTGTCAGTGCCACTGCCACCATGAGCTTGTCAGCAACCGGGTCGAGAAAGGCGCCAAAGGGCGTGGACTGATCCCACTTGCGCGCCAGGTAGCCATCCAGCCAATCGGTAAACCCCACCACCATGAAAATGAAGGCCGCCGTAAATCCGGCATGCTCCCAGGGCAGGTAATACACCACCACAATCACCGGAATCATCACGATCCGGATCAGGGTCAGAAGATTCGGAACATTCACGGAGGTAATCGGCTTAATCATCATGTAACGCCTGATATATCTGTTCGGCCAGTTTCCGGCTGATACCCGGAACTTTCTGCAATTCATCCGTGGAGGCATTCTCAAGCCCTTTCAGGCTGCCAAAGTGGCGCAACAACTCCCGCCTCCGCTTGGGCCCCACGCCTTCAATCTGCTCCAGCGCAGAACGCTGCCTTTTTTTCTCACGCCGGGCCCGATGCCCGGTGATCGCAAAACGGTGCGATTCGTCCCGAATATGCTGAATCAGATGAAGCGCCGGGCTGTCGGGGGGCAAGTTTAACACGTCCTCTTCCATTTCCAGAATCAGAGTTTCCAGCCCCGGACGCCGGGAGGGCCCCTTGGCGACCCCCACGGTAAACAAGCTGCCAAGCCCAAGATCTGCCAGCACCTCCCGGGCGGCCCTCAACTGCCCCTTGCCCCCGTCTATAAACAGCACATCAGGCAGCTTCAGCTCATCACGGCGCCTGCCATAGCGTTTCTCAAGTGCCTGCTTCATGGCCGCATAATCGTCTCCGGGAGTGATCCCTTCAATCTTGTAGCGCCGGTAGTCCGACTTCAGCGGCCCCTCAATGTTGAAAACGACACAACTCGCTACCGTTTCCTCACCCATGGTATGGGAGATATCAAAGCACTCAAGGCGACCCGGGGTATCCTCCATGCCCAGCGCCTCGCGCAATGCCTCGAATCGCCCCTGCAAAGTCTGCCGATCTTTCAGCCTGACCCGTACAGCCTGACGGGCATTCTCTACCGCCAGCTCACGCCATTTCGCCCGGTCACCGCGTACCTGATGCTTGAGTTTCACCGCATGGGCCGCCACAGACGCCAGCGCCTCCTCCACCACATCCGGATTCAGCATGGCCGGTGCGTAAATGATCTCCGGCGGCACCTCCGGATTGGACTCCCGCAGGTAGAACTGTGCCACGAAGTTTTCCAGCACCTCTTCCTCTGGCTCATCCAGCTTGCGCGTCACCTGCACGTTGCGGCTGCCGACCACCTTGCCATCGCGCACCTGCAGCACATGCACAACACAGTACTCGGCTTCCATCACCATGCCAAACACATCGCAGCGGGCCCGCCCTGCCTCGATGGATTGCTGAGCCTGCACGGCCTGCAGCGCCTGAATCTGATCCCTCAGTTGCGCCGCCCGTTCGAAATTCAGCTGCTGGCTTGCAGCCTCCATCTCGTCTGCCAGCAACTGCAGCAGCGTGCTGTCCTCACCCTTGAGGAACGCCTGAGCATGAGCCATGTCTGCCTGGTAGTCTTCCGGGCTGATCAAGCCCACACAGGGTGCCGAACAACGACCGATCTGATGCTGCAGACAGGGGCGTGTGCGATTTCTGAAGGTGGCCTCTTCACACTGTCGTACCCGAAATATCTTTTCCAGAAGGCTCAGCGTCTCACGGACCGCCCACGCATTGGTATACGGGCCAAAATACCGCCCATCCCCCGGCTTCTTGTGCCTGACGCGCCGGAACCGGATCGCTGGGTAGTCCGGATGATCCGTGATGAAAATATAGGGATAGCTCTTGTCATCCCGCATGAGGATGTTGTACGGAGGCCGGTGCGCCTTGATGAGGTTGTGCTCGAGCAGCAGGGCTTCGGTCTCGGTGCGGGTCACCGATACATCTATACTGTGAATGCGTGCCACCAGCGCCTGAGTCTTGAGAGACAAGCCGGACGCGCGGAAATAGCTGCTGACGCGCTTCTTCAGGTCGCGTGCCTTGCCGACATACAAAAGCTCACCCTGCGCATCGTGCATCCGATACACTCCGGGACGATGCGGCAGCGTCTTGAGAAAGGCCTTGGGGTCGAACGCGTCAGACAACCTTGGCGACATCCACCAGGCCGTGGCTCATCGCCAACCGCGTCAGTGCCACATCGCTATCAATATTCAGCTTGTCGAAGATGCGATAACGATAGGTATTAACGGTTTTGGGACTGAGGCACAAACGGTCGGAGATTTCCTGCACCTTGTGACAGTTGACGATCATCATTGCCACCTGCATTTCTCTCTCGGTCAGCTTGTCAAAGACATTTTCTGACGAGCTGCCAGTCAGGTTGCCAATGGCCAGCTTCTGCGCAATCTCGGGGCTGACATAGTGCTGCCCCCTCTGAACGGCCCGAATGGCCTGTAGTGTCTCGTCAAAACTGGCGCCCCCCTTGGTG
>RFIV01000379.1 GCA_003695085.1 Gammaproteobacteria bacterium | reverse complement strand
TTCCTCAACTACACGCTCCGCGAGCCGGAGGGGCCGGTCGGCCAGATCATCCCCTGGAACTTCCCACTGCTCATGGCGGCATGGAAACTGGGACCGGCACTCGCCGCGGGCAACTGCGTGGTGCTCAAGCCGGCCGAGCAGACCCCCGCCTCCATTCTGCTGTTCATGGAGCTGATCGCCGACCTGCTGCCAGCTGGCGTGGTCAATATCGTCAACGGCTACGGTGAAGAAGCCGGACAGGCGCTGGCCACGAGCGATCGCATCGCCAAGATCGCCTTTACCGGCTCCACGGCGGTGGGTCAGCACATCCTGCGCTGTGCCGCGGATCGCCTGATTCCGTCCACCGTCGAGCTGGGTGGCAAATCTCCCAATGTCTACTTCCCGGATATCATCAATCACGAAGACAGCTATCTGGACAAGTGTGTGGAAGGTCTGGTGCTGGCGTTCTTCAACCAGGGGGAAGTCTGTACCTGCCCGTCCCGCGCACTCATTCATGAGGACATTTACGAGCCCTTCATGGAGAAGGTGCTGGCCCGGACCCGCGCCATCAAGCGCGGCCATCCTCTGGATACCGAAACACAGGTCGGCGCCCAGGCCTCTCAGGAGCAGTTCGACAAGATTCTCAGCTACATCGAGGTCGGACGCCAGGAAGGCGCGGAGGTGCTGATTGGCGGCGGCATCGAATCCATTGATGAAGGACTGCAGGGCGGCTACTACATTCAGCCGACACTGCTCAGGGGCGACAACAACATGAAGGTCTTCCAGGAAGAGATCTTCGGCCCGGTAGTCGGCATCACCACCTTCCGCACCCCGGAAGAAGCCCTGACGATAGCCAACCACACTGAGTATGGTCTGGGTGCTGGTGTCTGGACGCGGGATATCAATCTTGCGTACCGCATGAGCCGGGGCATACAGGCCGGTCGCATCTGGGTCAACTGCTACCATGCCTATCCGGCGCACGCCGCCTTTGGCGGTTACAAGAAATCCGGTATTGGACGGGAAACCCACAAGAGGGCTCTGGAGCACTACCAGAACACGAAGAACCTGCTTGTGAGCCATTCCACCAACCCGCTCGGGTTCTTCTGAGCCACTTCAACGTCCGGGCCGCCAAGCCGGCCCGGCATCCTCCACCACTACCTCTTCAGGGCCGAATGCTATCGCACCGGTCAGCGTGCTCAAAAAACCATCATTTACTTTAAGCGCTATCCGTGGGATAATGCGCGCCGTTACTGCAATACGCCCGCTCCGACCCTTCTGTTGTTCGCTGTTCGTCGTTATTGCCCCACGTTACCCAAGCAAGGCACATTTTTGCATGTCAGATACTGTTCCCGGGTTCGCTGAACTGAACCTGCCCGCCCCCGTATTGGAGGCTGTGACCGAACTCGGTTACGAAACCCCTTCTCCCATTCAGGCCCAGGCCATCCCGCACCTGCTTGAAGGTCGCGATGTACTCGGTACCGCTCAAACCGGTACCGGCAAGACGGCTGCCTTTGCGCTGCCGACCCTGAGCCGTCTGGACCTGGCGCTGGAAGCCCCCCAGGCATTGGTACTGGTGCCCACGCGGGAACTGGCCATTCAGGTGGCTGAAGCGTTCCAGAGCTATGCCCGCAAGATGAAGGGCTTTCACGTTCTGCCAGTTTATGGCGGGCAAGGCATGCGCGATCAGATTCGTGCCCTGCGTCGCGGCGTCCATGTGGTCGTGGGTACACCCGGCCGCCTGCTGGATCATCTGTCTCGCGGCACCCTCAAGCTGGACCAGATCCGCACGGTCGTGCTGGATGAAGCCGATGAGATGCTGCGCATGGGCTTTATCGATGATGTTCAGGCCATTTTGGCCAAGGCGCCGGAAGCGCGGCAAACGGCTCTGTTTTCCGCGACGCTGCCCAAGCCCATCCAGGCGATCATTCACGATTACCTGAAAGACCCGGCAGAAGTGCGCGTCAAGCCCTCCACCTCCAGCCTGGCCAACATCGAGCAACGCTACTGGCTGGCGCAGGGACTGAACAAGCTTGACGCCCTGACACGGCTGCTGGAAGTGGAAGAAACCGACGGGTTGATCATCTTCGTGCGCACGCGCACACAGACCGCCGAGCTGGCGGAAAAACTGGAAGCGCGCGGTTTTCGTGCTGCCGCCATCAACGGTGACATGTCTCAGGCTCTGCGCGAGCGCACCATTGATCAGCTCAAGGACCGCACCATCGATATCCTGATTGCGACCGACGTGGCCGCCCGGGGCATTGATGTTTCACGCGTCAGCCATGTCATCAACTACGACATTCCCTACGATACGGAAGCTTATACTCACCGTATTGGCCGGACGGGACGCGCAGGCCGGAGCGGCAAGGCGATTCTGTTCGTGGCGCCCCGCGAGCGGCGCATGCTCCGCAGCATCGAGAATGCCACCAGGCAAAAAATCGAGCCTTTGACGCTGCCTTCCCGGCAGGATGTGAACGACAAGCGTATTGAGCAATTCAAGGCAAACATTTCTGAAACCCTCGAGCAGGCGGACACCAGCTACTACACCCAGTTGATTGAAACCTATCTGGCTGAAACCGGCCAGGATCCGGTGGCCGTGGCCGGCGCCCTGGCGCATATCGCCAATCAGGGGCGTTCCCTGGAAGTGAAGGAAAATCCTGCGCCAAGTGAAAAGCGGGCTCCCCGTGAGCGCAAGGAACGGCCTCAGGGCGAACGCAAAAAGGCGCCCCGGGACAAGAGCGCCCGTGCTGCACACGATGAAGCCCTGAACATGGAAACCTTTGTGATCAACGTGGGCCGCGATCACGACGTGCGCCCGGGGGATATCGTGGGTGCCATCGCCAACGAAGCAGGCATCGAGAGCGCGTATATCGGCCGGATTCAACTGCACGACTCGCACAGCACCGTTGATCTGCCGTCCGGCATGCCCGAGGATGTGTACCGCCATTTGCAGAATATCTGGGTACGTGGCCAGAAACTGGGTCTGCGCAGGCAGGGCAAGCATGACGGTTACAAGGATGGCCGAGGCGAGCGCCGCGCAGCGGCCACCAAACGCCCCAAAAAAGAAGGGCATCGCGGCAAGCGCCCCGCGGCCAAAAAATATTCATAAAAAGCGGTTGCTGCCAGCGCACAACCCCTTTAGACTTGAACAAGGTGCAGGGTACGCAGTCTGTATCGGCACTGGAAACAACTGCCCCGGCAGAGTAAGACAATTACCAAGGTTAGAAAGCAATGTCAGAAAAAATGACTGGAACCGTCAAGTGGTTCAACGAAAGCAAAGGCTACGGCTTTATCACGCGCGAAGGCGGTTCAGACCTGTTCGTGCACTTCAGCAACATTCAGGGCAGTGGTTTCCGCACCCTCCAGGAAGGCCAGAAAGTGACCTTCACTGAAGGGCAGGGCCAGAAAGGTCCGCAGGCTGAGAACGTTGAAGTTCTGTAAGGTCTGAAATAAAAAAGAGGCGGTTTCGACCGCCTCTTTTTTTGCCTGTCATCTGGCGACAGGAACGTTGAATGTTGCCTCAGTTCTCCTCATAGATTTGCTTCAACCGCCCTGACTCGATCAGAGTCCTGAGTCCGCGATCAAAGCGCTCAATGAGTGCCCGCCCCTTTTCATCCTTGCGTACCAGCAGATAAAGCGGCTTGCGGGTCAATGGCTTCGGATGGAAGGTAATCTGTTCCGCCTGCTGCAATGGCAATGCATCAAGCATGGCGCGCCCCACCTGTCGATCTGCCGGAAAGACGTCAATTCGCCCCGCCAGCAGCATGGTCACCAGGCTCTTTTCGTCATTGACCCGGAAAACACTCAGTTTGCCCGCCTTCGCAGCGCTTTCGAATTCGGCACTGTAGGCATACCCTCTCACGCCACCGATTCGGTATTGCGCCAGATCCTCGAGCGTCTGCCAGTCGAAAGGTGCGGCCTTGGCATAGAAAAAAACGTTCTCGCCCTGATAGACGGCTTCGCCCGAAAACAGGAAGCGGGACGCGCGCGCCTCGGTCATTCGCCAGGCCGCACTGGCGTCCACCTCGCCAGTCTCCAGATCATGCAACGCCCTTTTCCAGGGCGCATAGACATACTCCACCGCCACACCCTGCAGGGCAAAGGCCTCTCGCACCACCATGGCCAAGGGGCCGTCATTGGGCTTCGAGGAGTCAATCAGCGGCGCCCATTCGCCGGTGCTGATGCGTATTACCTCTGCATCCGCGGCCGAATGCGATACAGCCGCCATCCCGATCAGCAGGGCAAATACCCGGGCAAACCGATCCTTCATGGTGTCTGCTCCTTTCCTTGCGACTCAAACCACGCTTGATACAAACGCTGCATTTCACCCGTGGTGTACATCTGCGTGAGCGTGCGTTGCAGCGGCTGCCGCACGGACTCCGGAAACTCCGGATGACACCCCATGGCCCGCACCGAGGTAAAGAAGACCAAGGCGGGCGCACCCAGTCTGACACCTTCCCGCTTGGCCAGCCAGTCCGCAGAAACCGTATCCGATACCCAGAAATCGATGCGTCCGTGCACCAGCTTGCCCAGGTTCAGCTCGTTACGCGCAGCATATTCCACCTTCATGCCAAAGGTTTCCAGGTATTCGCCAATGCCGCTACCCAGATACGTGCCCAGCCTGAAGGGGCGCATATCCTCCAGCGTTACCAGCTGTCGTTGTTGTCCCGGCGGGGCATAAGCCCCGATGCGAGAAATGCTGATGGGGCTGATCCACCGATACCGTGCTTCACGCTCCTGGCTGCGTTCAATCGGAAATACGCAGGTATTGGGTTCAGTGGCTGCCGTCAGCAGGGCCCGCTTGGGTGGCAGCAACTTCAGGTCGTAGTGGATACCCGCTTTTTCAAACATCGTTTTCACGGCGTGAACCAGCACACCTCCCGGCTGCCCCGGCCCGAACGTCACAAGCGGCGCCTCATCAAAACTGACAAGATGCACCGTTTCCAGTGCAAGCGCAGGCCGGGTCACCAGCACGCTCGTCAAAAGCGCCCAAAAACTAACGCCAAGCCTTGATAGCTTCTTCATAAGGAAGCGTTTCTCCTTTTTCGGGCGCCGCCCTCACAGGTTTTGGCGCCCCTGCCCGGTTCAGCCAGTATTCGTCCGGTTCCCGGGCATTCAGTACAGGTGCGCACGACAGTTCCCCTTCCCTGGACATCAGCCCCAGCTCCTTGTCCACCGCCCCGGCCAGTTCCTGCATGGCTGCCTTGACGCTTATCCGCCCTTCAACTGCTCGACTGATGTGCTGCCACCAGTACCCGGCCAGACGTCCGTAGTCCGGGACATTCACGCCTGTCGGCGTCCACACGTCACGCCCCTTCGAGCGATAGAACTCCACCAGCCCGCCCAAATACGGGGCCCGGCGCGTCATGACGTCTGACTCAATATCGGACTTGCGTATAGGTGTCAGCCCGACCAGCGTTTTTTTCAGGGATACGGTCTTCGAAACGGTGAACTGGGCATACAACCAGGCCGCCTTGCGGCGCTTCTCCGGCGTCTCGCGCAGGAAGGTCCAGCTCCCGGCATCCTGATACCCCAGCTTCATGCCTTTTTGCCAGTATTTGCCGTGAGGGGAAGGTGCCATGCGCCACTTGGGCGTGCCATCCTCATTGACGACGGGCAAGCCGGGTTTTGTCATGGCCGCAGTAAAGGCCGTGTACCAGAACACCTGCTGCGCGATCTGACCCTTGCCGACCCACTCACCGGCCTGCGTAAAGTTCAGGTCACGCGCCTCGGGCGGCGCATATCTGTCCAGCCAGTCGATAAAGGTTTCCACCGCGTAGACCGCTGCCGGACTATCCAACGCGCCACCGCGCGCAACGCTTGCACCGACCGGCTGACAGCCGATGACGCGAATCCCCCAGTCATCCACCGGCAAGCCATTGGGAAGCCCCGGATCACCCGCGCCCGCCATGGACAGCCAGGCATCGGACATCCGCCACCCCAGCGAAGGATCGGTCCGCGCATAATCCATGTGGCCCCAGACACGCTGGCCATCAATCTCCTTGACGTGATCGGTAAAAAATTCGGCAATATCCCGGTACGCCGCCCAGTTTTGAGGTACTCCCAGCTCATACCCGTACAGCCGTTTGAACCAGGCGCGCAGCTCCGGCCGGGAGAACCAGTCATGCCGATACCAATACAGATTGGCAAACTGCTGGTCCGGCAACTGGTAGATCTTGCCATCCGGTCCGGTGGTAAAGGCAAGCCCGATAAAGTCATTCAGGTCCAGCGTCGGCAGGGTAATGGCCTCATCATGAATCAACGTATTGATGGGCACCGTGTGTCCGGAGCGAAAGTGGTAGCCGATGAAATCACTGTCATTGATGTAGGCGTCATAGAGGTTCAGCCCGGTCTGGATCTGGGTCTGCAACTTCTTGATGACATCATCTTCACCGGTGAGCTCGTGCACCACATGGATGCCAGTCAGCTCATGGAACGCCCTGGCCAACACCGAGGCTTCATATTTGTGGGTATCGATCCGCTCGGACACCACCCG
Organism: Gammaproteobacteria bacterium; assembly: GCA_003695085.1. Taxonomy (GTDB): domain Bacteria; phylum Pseudomonadota; class Gammaproteobacteria; order Pseudomonadales; family Oleiphilaceae; genus Thermohahella. The sequence goes on along the minus strand of RFIV01000379.1, from coordinate 353 downwards.
AATGGTCATGCCGCGATAGGGCTTTGCAGCCTGAACAAACCAGCTCAGCTCGTCCTGCTGCTGCGTCGGCGTCAGCGTTGAAGGCTGAAAGGCCGTCACCCAGGCCTGAAGGGTGGAATGCTCGTCGGCCCTGCCACCCTGAACAGCCATCACCCAGACACACGCGGCACAGACCCGCCTCAGGATAAATCTGCTGGTGTGCACCTGCTCCGCCTCGTGTTGGTTCACTGCCTGACACGCTTGAGTATAGTCCAGAGCCTCCGATACGTCTGTCTTTACGAACTTTTACATTATTGGTCTTACCCATTTGCCATTCATTGGATAATCTTTGAACTATACTCACTCTGCCATCC
>RFIV01000378.1 GCA_003695085.1 Gammaproteobacteria bacterium | reverse complement strand
GTCGGCTGCGGCATGGTCATGGCCGCCGCGATGTCGGTGCGGCTGGGCTGGCTGGATGAGGACGTGCTGGAAAGGGCGCATAACCTCATTCGGGCGTTGCGATTGCCCACAGCCCCGCCAAAGGGCATGACGCCCTCTGACTTCATGCGCTACATGTCGGTCGACAAGAAGGTTGTCAGCGGGCAGATGCGACTGGTCCTGCTCAAGTCATTGGGTGAGGCGGTGGTTACATCCGACTTTGATCCCGTCATACTGACGGAAACGCTGGAAGCATTTTGTCTGGAGTAGGATGGGAGAGCACCGTGGGGCAGGGAAAAGGCTTTGAAGGCATCCGGATCCAGGCACTTTTTGGCCTGAATGAAGAGCCGTTCAGGGCAAACGGGGCATTTTTTTCGGGGGGTGGCCGGCAGGCACTGCTGGATGAGCTGCGCCATCAAGTTCATTTCTCCGAGCGCCTGCTTGTGTTGACCGGAGAACGCGGGGTGGGCAAGACCCGCTTGGTACGGGAGCTTATACAGCGAGAAAAGGATACGCTGACGATCCTGACACTTGATGCCGACTCCACCAATCAAACGCAGTCTATGGCACGGACGCTGTGTGCTCAAATGGCGCGTCAGCGCCTGGGGCACCGTTCTCAGCCCGAGGCAGAGACAGCTGATGCATTTCTTGAGTTGGCTGCCAGGCAGTATGAGCAAGGCATGCGCACCCTGATTGTTGTGGATAACGCGCAGCAACTTTCGGATGAAGCGCTCAAATGGTTGCTCGTATCCATTATTCTGCCCGGGCATGAACATGTGGGTGCGCTTCTGGCGGGAGGGTCCGAGCTGGTTGCCATTCTCCAGCGGTTGCCGGAGCCGCTGGTTCTGGCGCATGTCCGGCAGGTTCTCGTGCAACCCTTGTCCCAGGAGGATACGCGAAACTATCTCGAGTTCAGGCTGAGTCAGGCTGGCTGGACGGGCAAGCCTGCGTTGACGAACGAGATGGTGAGCAAGATCCATGAGTCCTCCCGGGGCTTGCCCGGGCGCATTGCCAAGCTTGCCCCGACCATATTGGCCGGCGGGACCGCGCGGAGCAGTCAGCGTGCAGGACTGCCCGGTGGGCGCCTGATAGCCGGGCTGGCACTCGGGGTGGCGATCGGAGCCATTGCTTACGTGGTATGGCGCTATACGGATGTGCAGAGCGCGAATGAAGAGGGCAGTGGATACGCCTCGCAACAGACACGTGCGCCTGACGCGGAGCGCCGCGCCATTGAGGTGCCCGTCGAGCCGTTGGCAGCCACGACCAGAGGGCCGCAAGAGCAGGACGACGCCACCAAATCAGTTCAGTCCGGCCCCGATTCGGATGCGCAGCGCCGGAGTGACGACAGTGTGGCATTGCCGCCCCCTCAGGAGGCTGCAAGTGAAGAAGTGCAGACGCCATCCGGGGAGGGGCGTGATCCCGAGCGCCCTTCGCTTGTTCAGAAAGGCGTTGCTGACGAGGTGGTGCCGGCAGCCGAACCGGCAGATCCTCCTGACCTTGGTGCCGTATCACAACCCGAGCCGAGGCCTGAGCCCGGAAGTCCCGAATGGATTCGGGCACAGGCTCCGGAGACGGTTGCGATCCAGCTGACCGGGTCGGTCAGCCGCGCATCTGCCGAGGCCTTCGCGAAAAAATGGGCCTCTCTCGGGGAGGTGTATGTTGTCCGGACTCAGTGGAAGGAGAAGGACTGGTATGTTGTGCTCACGGGACGATATGCCAACAAGGCGCAAGCGCGGGAAGCGCTGAAGTCGCTGCCCGGGGAGCTGAAGGATGCGGGGGCATGGATACGTACATTTGCGAGTGTACAAGCGGCATTAAAGGAATAGGTTGAGTGGTGTTATATTCCAAAAAACAATAAAAAACATCTTCTAAATTCTTTATTTTTTTAACAAGACGCTATAAATTTGAGCAGGGTGGGGGGCTTGTGTAGAATAAGCCCCCCATTTTTGCCTATCAAAAGCGCTTTTTTCGCTCTTCTGGTTCTTTAAGCTTTTGATTTGTAAAGAATACTATGAGAGACAAAATATGATGACAGGTCTGTATCATCCTGGTGAGTTCAGGGACAACTGTGGCTTCGGCCTGATCGCCCACATGGAAGGGCAAGCCAGCCATCGATTGTTGAAAACCGCTATTGAATCCCTAACCTGCATGACCCACCGCGGTGGTATTGCTGCCGACGGCAAGACCGGGGACGGCTGTGGCCTGTTGCTGCAGAAACCGGACTCCTTTTTCCGTGCCGAAGCCCGGCGACTGTTTGGCCGCGAGCCTTCCACCCAATATGCGGTTGGAATGATTTTTCTGAGCCGGGATGAAGTGCGGCGAGAGCAGGCCTGCGCGGCGCTGGAGGACGTGGTCCGGGCCCAGGGCCTGTCGGTGATGGGCTGGCGCGATGTACCGGTCAACCCCGATTGCCTGGGCACGATGGCACGCGATTGTGAGCCCGTGATTCGGCAGCTGTTTGTCGAAGCGCCTGAGGACCTGGACACGCATCGCTTTGCCGTCAGTCTCTACATCGCACGTCGCAAGGCCGAAATTGCCTGCGCTGATGATGAGGACTTCTATATCTGCAGCCTGTCGCACCAGGTTGTCTCGTACAAGGGCCTGATGATGCCGGTTGATCTGCCCAGCTACTATGAAGATCTGGGCAATCCTGACATGCAGACCGCCATTTGCGTGTTCCACCAGCGTTTCTCGACCAACACCATGCCACGTTGGCCGCTGGCTCAACCGTTCCGGTACCTGGCGCACAATGGTGAAATCAACACCATCGAAGGGAACCGCAACTGGGCGATGGCACGCGCCAGCAAGTTCCAGTCAGAGCTGCTGCCCGACCTCAAGAGCCTGCAGCCGATCGTCAACCGCACGGGGTCGGACTCCTCTTCCCTGGACAACATGCTGGAAGTGTTGCTGGCAGGGGGCGTGGATCTGTTCCGGGCAGTCCGCATGCTGGTGCCGCCCGCATGGCAGAACGTGGACACCATGGATCCCGAGCTGCGTGCTTTTTACGAGTACAACTCCATGCACATGGAGCCGTGGGATGGGCCGGCGGGCATTGTCCTGACCGATGGTCGTTATGCGGTCTGTTTGCTGGATCGTAACGGTCTGCGGCCTTCACGCTGGGTAATAACCAAAGATGGATTCATCACGCTGGCGTCTGAAATCGGAACCTATGACTACAAACCGGAAGACGTTGTGGCCAAGGGGCGTGTTGGACCGGGGCAGATACTGGCCGTGGACACCCAAACCGGTGAAGTGCTGCACACAGAGGACGTTGATAACCGGCTCAAGGCGGCCAAGCCTTACAAGAAATGGCTGCGCGAAAATGCCATGCGTGTGGAATCCCGCCTGAATCAGGCTGGTGATTTCCGTTTGATGGAGCCCGAAGACCTCAAGACCTACATGAAGATGTTCATGGTGTCTTTCGAGGAGTGTGATCAGGTGTTGCGCCCGCTGGGTGAGAACGGTCAGGAAGCCGTGGGCTCCATGGGCGATGACACCCCGGTGGCGGTACTGTCTGAAAAGGTGCGCAACGTGGCAGATTACTTCCGCCAGAAGTTTGCGCAGGTGACCAACCCGCCCATTGATCCGCTGCGGGAAACCATTGTCATGTCCCTTGAGACCTGCCTGGGTGCCGAGCGGAACATCTTTGAGGAAACACCCGAGCATGCCCGGCGCATGATTCTGACGACGCCGGTTTTGTCGCCCGCCAAGTTCGATCAGATCCTGCATAACACTCACGAGGAATTCCGCGTGAAGCGGATTCCCCTGTCCTTCCGGCCTGAGCGTGGCTTGCAGCAAGCTATCGTGGATGTGGCGGATGCCGCCGAACAGGCGGTACGTGACGGCCATGTGCTGATTGTTCTGAGTGACAACGGTCTGAGCCGTGACGAGCTGCCCATCAATGCTTTCATGGCTACCGGAGCCGTGCATCACCGACTGGTGGAAAAAGGGTTGCGCTGTGACTCCAACATTATTGTCGAGACCGCCTGGGCGCGTGACCCGCACCACTTTGCCGTGCTGATTGGTTTTGGCGCCACGGCAGTTTACCCCTATCTGGCGTATCAGGTGCTCAATGACCTGATTCGCAAGGGCGAGATGCTGGTCGATCCGGTGCAGGCCAAGAACAATTTCCGCAAGGGTATCAACAAGGGACTGCTCAAGATCCTGTCCAAGATGGGTATCTCCACCATTGCGTCCTACCGTGGCGCGCAATTGTTTGAGGCCGTCGGTCTGGCGGACGAAGTGGTGGATCTGTGCTTCAAGGGGGTGGCCAGCCGTATTCAGGGGGCAACCTTCTACGACTTCCAGAAGGATCAGGAAATCCTTGCACGTGACGCATGGATTGCGCGCAAGCCCATCCCCACCGGAGGCATTCTCAAGTATGTGCATGGGGGCGAGTACCATGCCTTCAATCCGGATGTGGTCAAGACCCTCCAGGAGGCTACAAGTCGCGGCGACTACGGTCGATACCAGGAGTTTGCCGCGCTGGTCAACGAGCGCCCGGTCGCTGCCCTGCGTGATCTTCTGGCACTCAAGCTGGCAGATCGGCCACTGCCGCTTGACGAAGTTGAGCCTGAAGAAGCCCTGTTCAAGCGCTTTGACAGTGCGGCCATGTCCATAGGTGCATTGGGGCCGGAAGCACACGAGGCACTGGCTCAGGCCATGAACGAACTCGGAGGGCGCTCCAACTCCGGCGAAGGTGGGGAAGACCCTGCCCGGTATGGCACCAACAAGCGATCGAAGATCAAGCAGGTGGCATCCGGCCGCTTTGGCGTGACGCCCCACTATCTGACCAATGCCGAGGTACTGCAGATCAAGGTAGCCCAGGGTGCAAAACCAGGTGAAGGCGGACAGCTGCCGGGCGGCAAGGTGAACAAGCTGATTGCAACCCTGCGCTTCTCCGTGCCGGGTGTGACGCTGATTTCACCGCCACCGCATCATGATATCTACTCCATCGAGGATCTGGCCCAGCTTATCTTTGACCTCAAGCAGGTCAATCCGGACGCGCTGGTGTCGGTCAAGCTGGTGTCCGAACCGGGGGTGGGAACCATTGCCGCGGGTGTGGCCAAGGCCTATGCGGACCTTATCACGATCTCCGGGTATGACGGCGGAACGGGTGCCAGCCCGCTCACCTCGATTCGATATGCCGGATCGCCCTGGGAGCTGGGGTTGTCCGAGGCGCATCAGACCCTGCGTGGCAATGACCTGCGGGGATTCGTACGCCTGCAAACGGACGGAGGTCTGAAGACCGGCCTGGACGTTGTGAAGGCGGCCATACTGGGTGCGGAGAGCTTCGGTTTCGGAACGGTACCCATGGTGGTGCTGGGCTGCAAATACCTGCGGATCTGCCACCTCAACAACTGTGCGACTGGTGTGGCCACGCAGAATGAAGAATTGCGCCGCAAACACTTCAGGGGTAGCGTGGAGGCCGTCAAGAACTACTTCCGCTTTGTTGCCCGCGAAACGCGCGAATGGATGGCCAGGCTGGGTGTACGCACGCTTGACGAACTGGTCGGACGCACCGAGCTTCTGGAGATACTGCCGGGCAAGACCGAGCGCCACAAACGTCTGGATTTGAGGCCGTTGCTGGGCAGTGATGCGGTACCGGCGGACAAGCCCCACACCTGTCAGGTCGAGCGCAACGTACCCTTCGACAAGGGCGAGCTGGCAGAGCGCATGGTGGCAGAGATCCTGCCGGCAATCGAGCGCAAGGCAGGCGGCGAGTTTCGCTTCACGGTCACCAACTGTGATCGTTCCATCGGTGCCCGCCTGTCGGGTGAAATCGCCAAGCGCTATGGCAATCAGGGGATGGCCGAGCACCCGGTTACCGTCCATCTGTCCGGTACGGCCGGACAATCCTTCGGCGTCTGGAACGCCGGTGGGTTGAACATGATTCTCACCGGTGATGCCAATGACTACGTGGGCAAGGGCATGACCGGAGGCAAGCTGGTGGTTCGTCCGCCTGAAAACAGTGCCTTCGAGACGCAGGATACTGCCATTGTCGGTAACACCTGCCTGTACGGTGCAACCGGCGGCAAGCTGTTTGCGGCCGGGACTGCCGGTGAACGATTTGCCGTTCGCAACTCCGGCGCACATGCTGTTGTGGAAGGAGTCGGTGACCACTGCTGCGAATACATGACTGGCGGTATGATCACTGTACTGGGCCGGACGGGGTATAACTTCGGTGCCGGGATGACGGGTGGATTTGCCTTCGTGCTGGATCTCGACAACCGTTTCGTGGATCGCTACAACCATGAGCTGGTGGAAATCCATCGGATTACCTCCGAGGCCATGGAGGGGTACCGGAACTACCTCAAGACTGTCATTGCCGAGCATGTGGAGGAAACCGGAAGCCTGTGGGCAACCAACATCCTCGACAACTTTGATGATTACGTGGCCCGCTTCTGGCTGGTGACGCCCAAGGCAGCGAGCCTGGCCAGTCTGCTCAGCAGCACGCGTGCACGCCCGGAATAATGGCGAGTCGGCAAACGGATACGAGGTAAGAAACGATGACTGAACGTCTGAACAACACTTTCCAGTTCCTGGAAGTCGAGCGCCGTGACCCGAAAAAGCTTCCGGCTGAGCAGCGCAGGATCCAGTTCGTGGAAATCTATGAGCCTTTCGAGCCGTCTGAAGCGGCGGAACAGGCACACCGCTGTCTGGAGTGTGGCAACCCCTACTGCGAGTGGAAGTGCCCGGTTCACAACTATATTCCAAACTGGCTGAAGCTGGCCTCCGAGGGGAACATCCTGGAGGCGGCGGAGTTGTGTCATCAGACCAACTCTCTGCCGGAGGTCTGTGGACGCGTCTGCCCGCAGGATCGCTTGTGCGAAGGATCGTGCACGCTCAATGATGGGTTTGGCGCGGTCACGATCGGGGCGGTGGAGAAGTACATCACCGACACGGCGTTCTCCATGGGCTGGCGCCCGGACATGAGCAAGGTCGTGAAGACTGACAAGCGTGTTGCGATCATTGGTGCGGGTCCGGCGGGTCTGGCCTGTGCCGATATTCTGGCGCGCAATGGCGTCTCCCCGGTGGTGTTCGACCGTAACCCGGAGATCGGTGGATTGCTGACCTTCGGCATACCGGAGTTCAAGCTCGACAAGCAGGTGATCCGTCGCCGCAGGGAGATCTTTGAGTACATGGGCATCGAGTTCCGCCTGAACACCGAAGTGGGCAAGGATGTCACCCTGCAAGCGCTGATTGACGAGTATGACGCTGTCTTCATGGGGATGGGCACCTACACCTACATGAAGGGCGGCTTCCCGGGCGAGGATCTGCCCGGGGTTTACGATGCTCTGCCGTTCCTGGTGTCCAACGTCAAGCGCAATCTGGAGATGCTTGGCGAAGACGAGCCGTTCATTGACATGCAAGGCAAGCGGGTTGTGGTTTTGGGCGGCGGTGATACCGCCATGGACTGTAACCGGACCTCCATTCGCCAGGGCGCTGCGCGAGTGGTCTGTGCCTACCGGCGGGATGAAGAAAACATGCCGGGGTCGCGTCGTGAGGTGGCAAACGCCAAGGAAGAAGGCGTCGAGTTCCTGTTCAATCGTCAGCCGGTCGCCATTGTCGGAGACGACAAGGTGGAAGGTGTCAAACTGGTCAGAACCGAGCTGGGCGCACCGGATGAAAACGGACGCCGCCGTCCGGAGGTGGTGCCGGGGAGTGAAGAGATCATCCCGGCTGATGCCGTGCTGATTGCCTTCGGCTTCCGCCCCTCACCGGCACCCTGGCTGCAGGAGTTCGGTGTGGAGCTGGACGAAAGCGGCCGGGTCGTGGCACCGGAAGATCAGACCTATGCCTACCAGACCACCAACCCGAAGATCTTTGCGGGGGGCGACATGGTGCGTGGTTCGGATCTGGTGGTGACCGCCATCGCCGAAGGGCGCAAGGCTGCCGAAGGTATTCTGGACTATCTGGAAGTCTGATCTGTTTCAGGTCAAGACGTTGCCCGGGGGCATGGTATATCCTACCATGCCCTTTTTATTTGAACTGAGTGAGAACACCATGTCCGAACTGAAGAATGACCGTTTTCTGCGTGCCCTGTTGCGTGAGCCCGTCGATGTGACGCCGGTATGGATGATGCGTCAGGCCGGACGGTACCTGCCGGAATACCGTGCAACACGGGAGAAGGCGGGCAGTTTCATGGACCTGTGCAAGAACGCGGAGCTGGCTTGCGAAGTTACATTGCAGCCGCTGGAGCGCTACCCGCTGGATGCGGCCATCCTGTTTTCGGACATACTCACCATTCCGGATGCCATGGGCCTGGGCCTGTATTTTGAAACCGGTGAGGGGCCGCGTTTCAAAAAGGCTGTCCGGACAGAAAAGGACGTGGCGGATCTGCCCGTTCCGGATGCGGAAAGCGATCTGGACTACGTCATCAATGCAGTGCGGACCATCCGCTCGGCGCTGAACGGGCGTGTACCGCTGATCGGCTTCTCCGGCAGCCCCTGGACACTTGCCACCTACATGGTCGAAGGCGGCAGCAGCCGGGATTTTGCACGCAGCAAGACCCTGATGTACACCCAGCCTGAGGTCATGCACGCGTTGCTGGGCAAGCTGGCGCAATCCGTTACCGGGTATTTGAATGCGCAGATCCGCGCGGGTGCGCAGGCGGTTCAGATCTTCGATACCTGGGGAGGGGCGCTGGCCTGGGATGATTACCAGGCCTTCTCGCTGGCATACATGAAGCAGATCATCGACGGCCTGATCCGCGAGCACGAGGGGCGCAAGGTGCCCGTAATTCTCTTCACCAAGAACGGCGGCCAGTGGCTGGAGTCTATCGCCGACAGCGGCTGTGATGCCGTGGGGCTGGACTGGACCACGGATATTGGTCTGGCACGCCAGCGCGTCGGAGACCGTGTGGCCCTGCAGGGGAACATGGACCCGGCCACGCTCCGGGCGACACCTGAGGTGATTCGCAGCAAGGTCGCTTCGATCCTCGAGCGTTTCGGGCCGGGCAACGGGCATGTATTCAATCTCGGTCATGGCATTACGCCAGATATCGATCCGGCGCATGCGGGCGCATTCATTGAAGCGGTACACGAGCTGAGCGCGAAGTATCACGAGGCGGGTTGATGGCCAGGGCCCGCACACAATTCGTCTGTACCGAGTGCGGCGCGGACTATCCGCGCTGGCAGGGTCAGTGTACGGCCTGCGGACAGTGGAATACCGTGTCAGAGTTTCGTGAGGCGCGCGCTGCGTCAGCCCGCCCGGGAAGCGGGCGTGCCGCAGGATATGCCGGCGAGCGCGCGGAAGTGCGTACACTGGCCGAGGTGGATGTCTCGGATCTGCCACGCATTTCCACCGGCCTGGCGGAACTCGACCGCGTGCTTGGCGGCGGTATTGTTCCCGGGTCCGTGGTGCTGTTGGGCGGACATCCGGGCGCAGGCAAATCCACCCTGCTGCTGATGACGCTGGCGAAACTGGCGCAACAGTATCCGGTTCTGTATGTCACCGGCGAAGAATCCCTGCAGCAGGTGGCGCTGCGTGCCCGCAGGCTGGGCCTGCCGGTCGATGCGCTCAAGGTCATGAGTGAAACGGATATTGACCAGATCCTCGCCACCGCGCAGGCTGAAAAGCCGCGTATTCTCGTGGTAGACAGTATCCAGGTGGTATTCAATGCGGCCATTCAATCCGCGCCGGGCAGCGTGAGCCAGGTACGGGAAGCGGCCGCCGCCCTGACCCGTTTTGCCAAGCTGAGCGGTACTGCCTTGCTGATCGTCGGGCATGTCACCAAGGATGGCTCGCTGGCCGGTCCCAAGGTGCTTGAGCACATCATCGATGCGTCGCTGATGCTCGAGGGGACGGCCGACAGCCGCTACCGGACATTGCGCGCGCAGAAAAACCGCTTTGGTGCAGTCAACGAGCTGGGTGTATTCGCCATGCTGGATTCTGGTCTGAAGGAAGTCCGAAACCCCAGCGCAATCTTTCTCAATCGTGACGAGCAGCCGGCACCGGGCAGTGTGGTGACGGTGATCTGGGAAGGCACGCGGCCGCTGCTGGTGGAAATGCAGGCGCTTGTGGACCAGGCTTTTGGCAGTGCGCCCAGGCGTCTGGCCGTCGGGCAGGACCCTCAAAGGCTGGCGATGTTGCTGGCGGTCATGCACCGTCACGGTGGCCTGCATTGCGGGGACCAGGACGTCTATCTGAATGTGGTCGGTGGGGTGAAGGTCACTGAAACCAGTGCGGATCTGGCTGCGCTGCTTGCCGTGGCTTCCAGTTTTCGTGCTCGTACCGTCCCCAGGGATTGGGTGGTCTTCGGCGAGGTGGGGCTTTCCGGAGAGGTGCGTCCGGTGCAGAACGGTCAGGAACGCGTGCTTGAAGCGGCCAAGCATGGCTTTACCCATGCCGTGATTCCAAAGGGCAACCGGCCAAGACACGTGCCCGAAGGCGTGAGGGTGACGCTGGTGGAGCGGCTGGAAGAGGCGCTCGAACTGATCTGATGTCTAGTTGAGCAGGGCGCCGAACTCCCGATCCAGCAACTCGGCGTTACCCAGATTCAGCTCTACCAGGCGTCGCAAGGCCGCAATACTGTCCAGATCGATGAAGTCACAGCGGTAGCCCAACCGGCCAGGTTCATGGTGAACCTGCGTCACGCTCATGCGAATGGCGGTGTCTTCCCCCAGCTGAATCTGCAGCGTTCCGGTTTCCGGTGCCGGGGTGGCGGGGGCACTGATCAGGACGCCTTTCAGGCAGATATCCAGCAGGTGCACCTCTGCCGAAGTGCCTTCCGGGGCCTCGAGACGGGCGGGTGCGTCAAAGGGAATGCGGCTGAACTGTCGGCGATTATCGGTCATGTTGCTCTCCTGTTACTCAAGGAAGCATAGACCGAAAATGCCGGAATTGCACCCGGCTGACAACCCGCCAGCCGGGTGACCCTGATCACGCGAGCTTCTTGTACTTGACGCGCGTCGGGTTGAGAGCATCTTCACCCTTGCGCTTGATCAGATCCGCGTTGTAATCGGAGAAGTTCCCCTCAAACCACACCACTTCGCTGTCACCTTCAAAGGCCAGAATGTGGGTGGCAATCCGGTCCAGGAACCAGCGGTCGTGTGAAATCACCATGGCACAGCCGGGGAAGGCCAGCAGGGCCTCTTCC
>RFIV01000051.1 GCA_003695085.1 Gammaproteobacteria bacterium | reverse complement strand
CGCTTGACCAGTTCGATGTGTGCGCCTCCGCGTACCCCCGCTTCTTTCTGCAAGTGCCGGGCTGCGCGCAGGCTGAGGTTGTCGTCCGGGGGGACTTCATTCCAGTCCGAGCCCAGCGTCAGCTGAGCATCGTCTCTGGATGAAAAAGTCAGTGTGTCGCCGTAGTCCAGCAACTGAAACAGCGTCTGCAGCTCATGGTAGCCATCGGGACGGCGGCCATTGATGTGGAGGAACAGGTTGAGCTTGGCCGGAGCCGGCAGAGTCAGTTCAGGTGCCATGAGGTGATGACCAGTCGGATGTGCAGGTTCTCGCGTTGCAGGTCGATGCGCCCGGGGAGTTCGAAGCCGTGGTGGCGCTGAAAGCGTGACAGCTTCACCTGCCAGCCATGTTGGGTAAAAAGGCGTGCCTGGCCATCGTCGGACGTGCGAATGCGGATAGCTGGCTGCTCCGGGGCAGGCAGGCCGCGTACCCACCATTGAAGCGCCTGAAGGGGGAGCGCAAGGCCCAGGGCGTCTTCGATCAGTGCCTCGGGGTTATTCGCAACGTAGCGCTCATCACCTTGCTCGAGGATTACCCGATCGTGCGAGCCGGACAAGCGAGCCGCACCCAGCCCGAATAGTGTAGAGGAAAGCTGAATATCGTAACGATTGCCTTCCTGGTTCCAGCGATTGATGGCGACGAAGTCACGCCGCTTGCCTCGTGTGACGCCCAGCTTGCCCGTGAGTATCCAGTTGCTGATAGCTTCGGCCGAGCGTCCAGGCTCTGTGGGGGCGCGGTCAGGCTGGGTGGCGCAACCTTGCAGCATGAGCATCAGGCAGACAAGGATGACAGGTGCATGCTTCATTGCGGGAGTTCGGCGCCCAGACGGTGCAGTGTTTCCATGATGACAGGGTGATCGGCCTCCAACGACAGTCCTTCCTGCCAGATCTGCCGGGCGCGCTCAGTATCACCCTTGAGCCAGAGCAGTTCTCCGAGGTGTGCGGCAATCTCCGGATCTTTCATCTTCGCCCAGGCGCGCTCGATCCACTTCAATGCTTCATCTGTCTCGCCCAGCCGGTACTTGACCCAGCCCATGCTGTCCATGGCCGGGGCATTATCGGGATCCAGTTCCAGTGCGCGTGTAATCAGGTCGTAAGCCTCAAGCAGGCGGATGTTGCGATTGGCGTAGGAGTAGCCAAGCGCGTTGAGGGCGACGGCATTGTCCGGCTCGACTTCAAGAATGTAGCGCAGGTCGGCTTCCAGCGCCTCATAGTTTCCGAGCCGGTCATTCAGCATGGCGCGTGCGTACCTCAGCTGAATGTCGTCCGGGTTGTCCTCAATGGCCTGTTCTGCAAATTCCAGTGCTTTTTCAAGTCGATTCAGGCGCAGCCAAATGTTGATCTGGATGTCCCAGAGCTGGCTGGCTTGATCGGGATACTGATTGCGGGCACTGTTGAATGCGGCAATCGCCTCGTCCTCGCGCCCGTTTTCGACCAGCAGGTAGCCTGCGCGCCCCAGTGCATTGAAGAAGCGTCCACCCTGCCTGACTGACAGGTAGTAACGGATGGCCTCGTCGGTGTTCTTTTCCATGTCGGCCAGCCGGCCAAGAAAGAAGAGGGCTTCGTTCTTGTGGGCGTTGGTTTGAACCAGGGATTGAAGCTCTTCACGCGCCACGTCGAACTTTTCAGCCTGAAGCGCAACCAGTGCATGGGAGAGTTTCAGGTGGCTGGCGTCCGGGTTGAGGGACAGCAGGCGCTCGTATTCTGCCATCGCGTCATCAAGTCGTTCCGCCTTGATCAGCGTACGGGCGTACTGACTGCCGAGCATGAGATTGTCCGGGTATCTTCGGGTCATGTCCGCAAGGTAGGCGAGGCTGGCCTCGGTGCCCTCCACCGCGTCCAGCAGGCGGGCGTGCAGGGTTTGCAGTTGCTCGTGACTGGCCGCCTTCTCGCTGCGCACCAGCTCCCGGGTCAGTGCCAGTGCACGTTCGGGCTGGTTGGTGAGCTCCAGCAACATGGCGTAGCCCAGCGTTACCTCGTGCGCATCCGGGTGGCGTTCATGCAGCTGTCTGTACAGCTCTTCCAGTCGCTTCTGGTCTTCCGGCTCAAGATTGCGCGCGTGCAGGGCCAGCCGGTCAAAGCGGGAGGCGCCCCCCAGGTCCATGATGGCCTCCATCTGGGCGACCGCATCTTCATACTTCTGCGCCTTGATCAGCTGAAAAGCGGCCAGCTGGCGAGCTTCGATGCTACCCGGCTCGTTTTGAGCCCAGAGCAGTGCCAGCGATGTCAGCGCCTCTTCATCTTTCACAAACTGGGCAATGCGCACTGCCCGTACAATGACCTCGCTATCGTGCGTTTCCTCTGCCACCTCGCGGTAGTACCTGAGCAAGGTCGCGTAGTCTTCATGCTGGGCGGCAAACTCGGCTGTCAGCAGGCGTGCAAGGACGTCGCGGCTGAAGGCCGTGGGGTGCGGTGACTGCTCTTCCGGAGCGGGGGCCATTTCTTCCGGGGTCAGCAGGCTGCGGACCGGTAGCGAAGGGTGGCCGGCGAGCGGCGGTTGAGAATAGGTGGCGCATCCGGTCAGCCAGAGGGCTGCCGTGCAGGCAATCAGCAGTGTTCGCATGGGCAAGAGGTTCGTCTCCCTGATCATGGCGCAAGCATATACCGAAATGCGCGGAATATCATTAAACCCGCGTCACATATCGGGTGCAGTTGTCCGGAATCAAGCCGCTGACAATGATGCTGTGTCAGACTCCACCCGACCGGGGTTTGGTTATGTGCACCGGCGCGGTTACAATGGGCGTTTCCTGACGAGGCTGTATACCTGTTCATGACACTTCTGGCACTGGGGATCAATCACAAGACAGCACCGGTGGCGATTCGCGAAAAAGTGGCATTCTCTCCGGACCGGATCGAGGATGCACTTCGTGAAGTGCTGGTCGAGACGCCGCTGGAGGAGGTGGCGATCCTGTCCACCTGCAATCGCACCGAAGTCTATGCAGGTGGGCCTGATGGCTCGGAGCAGGCGCTGCTTGACTGGATCAGCCGCTATCACGCGGTTCCGCGCGATCAGCTGAACAGTTGCTGCTACATCCACCGCGACCGGGATGCGGCCTTTCACATGATGCGAGTGGCGTCTGGCCTGGATTCGCTGGTTCTGGGCGAGCCTCAGATCCTCGGTCAAATCAAGGATGCCTACGCATTTGCACAGTCTGCGCGGACGCTGGACTCGGTTCTGGAGCGCCTGTTTCAGCATACATTCTCGGTGGCCAAGCGTGTGCGCACGGAGACGGCCATTGGGGCCAATCCGGTTTCAGTCGCCTATGCGGCGGTCTCCATGGCCGGCCATATTTTTGCCGATTTCAGCGAGCTGACGGCGTTGTTGATCGGAGCGGGTGAAACCATCGAGCTGGTTGCGCGGCACCTCAAGCGCGCCGGGGTCAACGCGCTCATCATAGCCAACCGGACACTCGTGCGGGCACAGAATCTGGCGACCGAATTTGATGGGGAGGCCATCTCTCTGTCGGACATCCCGGAACATTTGCATCGTGCCGATATCGTGATCGCCTCCACGGCCAGTCAGTTGCCGATTCTGGGCAAGGGGGCGATGGAACAGGCGATTCGCAAGCGTCGGCACCGGCCGGTTTTCATTGCCGATATTGCGGTGCCGAGGGATGTGGAGGCAGCCGTTGGCGAGCTGCCGGATGTGTTTCTTTACACCGTGGATGACTTGCAACAGGTCATTCAGGAAAATATCCGCTCGCGGGAAGAGGCCGCGCAGGAGGCCCTGCGACTGATTGAAGCAGGTGCCGAAGATTTTTTCTACCAGCTGCGTGCCCGGGCATCGGCAGACGTGCTCAAGGTCTTCCGTCACGAAGCCATGCGTATTCAGCAGGCTGAACTGGACAAGGCACTGCGTCGTGTGGAGCAGGGGGCGGATCCGAAAGCGGTGCTGCAGGCCCTGGCAAACGGGCTGACAAACAAGCTGCTGCATGCGCCCACGGTTGCCGTGCGTCAAGCCGCAGCAGAAGGGCGGCCCGAAGTGGCCGACTGGTTGCGTGAACTCTATGGGCTGCCTGGTGAAGCGGCCCCCGAACAGGAATCTGATGAAAGCATCCATTCAGACAAAACTGGAACAGCTTGAAGCCCGTTATCAGGAGCTTCAGGCATTGCTCTCCACACCCGAAATCATCAACGACGCGGACAAGTTTCGCAGCTGCTCCAGAGAGTATGCCGAAGTGGAGCCCGTGGCGAAAACATGGGCTGAATATTGCCGTGTGAGAGAGGACCTGGCAGAGGCCGAGCAGCTGGCACAAGACCCGGACCCCGACATGCGGGAGATGGGGCGTGAAGAGGTGCAGCACGCACGGACGCGGCTGGCTGAGCTGGAAGATGAGCTCAACATTCTTTTGCTTCCCAAGGACCCCAATGATTCGGCCAATGTCTATCTGGAAATCCGGGCCGGAACCGGGGGCGATGAAGCCGCTATCTTTGCGGGCGACCTGTATCGCATGTATGCCCGTTATGGAGAGCGCAAGGGCTGGCGATTCGAGGTAATGAGTGAGAATCCCGGCGAGCATGGAGGCTACAAGGAAATCATCGTGCGGGTCGAGGGGACAGACGTTTATCGGCAGCTGAAGTTCGAGTCCGGCGCTCACCGGGTTCAGCGTGTGCCGGAAACCGAGTCACAGGGGCGGATCCATACATCGGCATGCACGGTGGCCGTGTTGCCTGAGGCGGAAGAGGTGGATGCCATCGAGATCAATCCGGCAGACCTGCGTATCGATACCTATCGCGCGTCCGGTGCCGGCGGGCAGCATGTCAACAAGACTGACTCGGCGATTCGAATCACGCACCTGCCGACGGGCACCGTAGTCGAGTGTCAGGACGAGCGTTCGCAGCACAAGAATCGGGCGCGAGCCATGGCCTTGCTTCAGGCTCGCTTGCTGGCTGCGGCACAGGAGGCTCAGCAGAAAGAGCAGGCACAGACTCGCAAGCTGCTGGTCGGGAGCGGAGATCGTTCGGAACGGATCCGTACCTACAATTATCCGCAGGGGCGGGTCACCGATCACCGGATCAATCTGACTCTTTACAAGCTGGATGAGATCATGCAAGGGGACCTGGATAGCGTGATCGAGCCCCTCTTGCAGGAATATCAGGCTGAGCAGCTCGCCAGTCTGCAAGATGCATGATTGTTCGTGATGCGCTGAGCCGGGGGGAGTGGCTGCTGACGTCTGAAGGTGGGCTGCCCTCCGATGAAGCCCGGCGCGAGGCCACGTTGTTGTTATCGGAGGTGTTGGAGCGCAATCGTGCCTGGTTGCTGGCCCACCACGATGAGCGGTTGCCACCGGCGGCCTGCCGGCAGTTTGAAGCCTGGATTGCGCGTCGGGCAGCCGGAGAGCCGGTCGCCCATATACTCGGCAAGCGGGCCTTCTGGACACTGGAACTCAAGGTGACCCCCGATACCCTGATTCCCCGCCCGGAAACAGAACTGCTGGTGGAGGCGGCCCTGGAAAAAGGTCCGCAGGGTGAGGCCCGGGTGCTCGATCTGGGAACCGGAACCGGTGCCATTGCCTGTGCACTGGCAAAGGAACGTGCCCAATGGCAGGTGATGGCGGTTGAGGCCTCCGACAGCGCGAGGCATGTGGCAGAAGACAATGTGCAGGCGCTGGGATTGGCAGACAGGGTGGAGGTGAGGGCGTCGGACTGGTTTGGTGCGATAGAACTCCGGCCAGCCTTTGACCTGATTGTCAGCAATCCACCCTATATTGAGGCGGAGGATCCGCACCTGCGGCAGGGGGACGTGAGGTTCGAGCCCCGCTCGGCGCTGGTGGCAGGCGTGGATGGACTCGAGGATATCCGACACATTATGGGTCAGGCGCCCCGCTATCTGAAAGCCGGGGGCTGGCTGATTCTGGAACACGGCTGGAACCAGAGAGCTGCGGTCCGGGCACTTTTCGATCATTCAGTCTGGGATGCGGTGGAAACCCGCAAGGATTACGCCGGCCATGACCGGATTACACTGGGGCAACTGAAGAGGCCGATGTCATGACGCATACCGACACGCTGACCGATGCGCAGCTGCTGCGCTACAACCGGCAGATCATGTTGCCGGAGTTTGATGTGGCCGGGCAACTGAAGCTGCGCAAGTCCAGAGTGCTGGTCGTGGGGCTGGGTGGTCTGGGCTGCCCTGTGGCGCTGTACCTGGCCGCTGCCGGTGTGGGTGAGCTGGTGCTGGCCGACTTTGACCGGGTGGAAGTCAGCAATATCCAGCGCCAGATTGCACATACGGAGGCGGACGTCGGGCGCCTGAAAGTTGAGTCGGTGGCTGACTCGGTGCGGGCGATCAACCCGGACGTGAGTGTGACTACCGTGGCTGAAGCGCTGGATGAGGCCGGGTTGGAAAAGTGGGTTTCCGTGGTGGATGCCGTGGTCGATTGCACCGACAATTTCACTACACGCGAGCAGATCAATGCCGAAGTGGTGAAACAGCGCAAGATTGTGGTGTCCGGTGCTGCCATTCGCTTCGAAGGGCAACTCAGCGTGTTCGATCTGCGTCGTGATGACAGTCCCTGTTACCACTGCCTGTACGGGATGGTGGGGGAGCAGTCCCTGACCTGCAGCGAAGCCGGCATCATGAGCCCGGTGGTGGGTATCATCGGTGCGGCACAGGCACTGGAGACCATCAAGGTGCTGACCGATACCGGCACACCGGTCGTGGGGCGTCTGCAGATGTTTGATGGCCTTTCGGGCAGCTGGCGCGAGTTCCGGCTGAAGCGCGACCCGGCCTGCCCGGTTTGCGGCACAGGCCGGGGTTCGCCCGAATCCTAGAGGTTGGCTTCTGCGTATTCGGCCAGGATCGACCGGGGCACGCCCTGAAGGTGAATCCGGCCGCCATGGGGGAATCCCCGGAAGCGTTCGGCCAGATACGTCAGCCCACTGCTCGTGGCATTGAGATAGGGCGTATCGATCTGCGCCAGATTGCCCAGACAGACGACCTTGGAGCCATTGCCCGCCCGGGTGATGATGGTCTTGACCTGATGGGGAGTCAGGTTCTGGCACTCGTCGATAATGATCAGGCTGTGCTGGAAGCTGCGTCCGCGAATATAGTTCAGGGATTTGAACTGCAGGGGCACCTTCTGAAGGATGTAGTCCACGCTGGCGTGACTGTTCTCATCATCTTCATGCAAGGCTTCCAGATTATCCGTAATGGCGCCCAGCCAGGGTTCCATCTTTTCCGCTTCGGTACCAGGCAGAAAGCCGATGTCTTCATCCAGCCCCTTGGTGCTGCGGGTGGCAATGATGCGCTTGTAGCGTTTGCTGGCCACCGTCATTTCAATCGCTGCAGCCAGCGCGAGAATCGTCTTGCCCGAGCCTGCGGCACCACTGAGCATGACCAGGTGAATATCGGGATCGAGCAGCAGGTTCAGGGCCAGTGACTGGTACACATCCCGGGGGAAAAGACCCCAGGCCTCCTGTTCCTCCAGCCGCTCGCGGCTCAGATCCCGCACCCGGACATGCGCGTCCGTGACCTCGCTGACGCGGGCTATAAATCCTTGCTGATCAATGATGAATTCATTGACGGCCAGTTCCTCAAGCAGACCCGCACGCGGCAGCACGTGATAGGTGAAGGCACCTTCGGTGACCGTTTCAACCTTGGTGATCCCGTCCCAGAAGGAGTTTTCGAACTCCATGTACCCCTTCGGCAGCAGGTCGATGTCATCAATCAGTTGGTCGGTCTGGTAGTCCTGGGCTTCCACGCCGCAGGCACGCGCTTTCAGGCGCATGTTGATGTCCTTGCTGATCAGCACCACCTTGGTGTTGGGGCGGTAGCGCTGCAGAGACACCAGCAGGTTGATGATCTTGTTGTCGTTGAGATTTTCCGGCAGCTGAATTTCATGGCTGACCGCCTCCATTTCCATGAGGATGGAGATCTTGCCCAGGGGCTTGTCGCCGGGATTACGGACGATCGGCACGCCCCGTTCAATCTGCTTCGGCGTTGCGTCGCCCAGCAGGCGGTCGATCTGGCGGATGGCCTGGCGGCAGTCCGCCGCAATGGCCGAGTTGCCGGACTTGAGCTTGTCCAGCTCCTCCAGCACGGTCATCGGGATGACGACATGGTGTTCTTCGAAGTTGAGGGTGGCGTTGGGATCGTGGATCAGAACATTGGTATCAAGGACATAACTGATGGGACGGCCACGGGACCGGGTTCGGGGGGCTCCCGAAGGTTTTGGCGTCATGGGCTCCTGCCTGTTGTTGTGTGCGTCTTGCGTCATTAAAGGCAATGTGCCGGAACAGGTCAATGACTCCTTGGTTGAATATGTTTGCCGGCACAAAAACGTGACAGCCTGTTCACCCATGTGTGTGATGGCGCCGGATCACCGAACGTGAATAATGGTGGGGCGAGGCAAGTCCGCAGTCTGCCTTTCACAACAAAAACAATATCAAGCGGAGACTATCACAATGAAGAGCACTTCTGTCCGGCTGGCAGCCCTGCTGGCCCTGTTCTGTTCGTCCCTGGCCATGGCCGGTGGCTACACCCAGACCAAATATCCGATCGTGCTGGTACACGGCATATTCGGCTTTGACAAGATTGGCGGCCTCATCGGCTACTTCCACACTGTTCCCTACAACCTGCGACGCAGCGGCGCGACGGTCGAAGTCGCCAATGTATCGGCGCTGAACTCCAGTTGGGAGCGAGGCAAGCAGCTGCGCAACTTCATCAACAGTCTGCCGTACAGCAAGGTCAATCTGATTGGCCATTCACAAGGTTCACCGACCAGTCGGGTTGCAGCGCACCTGGCACCATGGAAAGTGGCCTCGGTCACCAGTGTGGACGGGGTGAACAAGGGCTCGAAAGTGGCTGATGTCGTGCGCGGTGCGATCAAGCCCGGATCCTTTGTTGAGGGTGGTGCGGATGCTATTGCCAATGCCGTGGGCGGGCTGATCAATATACTCGCGGGGTCGAGCAATCAACAAAGTGGCCTGGCAGCGCTGGAAACCCTGAGCACCAAGGGCACCACTGAGCTGAACGACATTCTCGGCTGGAAGGGGGTGAACCGGAGCTCATGCAGTGGAGCCAGTGAAAACCAGAACATCGGCGGGTACAACATCAAGTTCTTTTCGTGGGCGGGCACCAGCGTGATTACCAATGTGCTGGATATCTCCGATCCGTTCATAGGTATTCTCTCGCTCTCCTTCAAGCCGGGTGAGCCCAATGACGGCCTGGTGGACGCGTGCTCCATGATGCTGGGCAACGTGATCGGCACCCACTACAGCATGAACCACCTGGATGCCCAGAACCAGTTGCTGGGGTTGCGGTCACTCTGGACTGACCCGGTTGAGCTGTATCGGGTTCATGCCAACCGGCTGAAAAACAAGGGGCTCTGAGGCATGCGCAGGCATGTTGGCAAGGGGCTGGCCATTGTGGCCAGCCTCACGGCTGCGGTGCTGCTTGGCTGGGCATCGCTGGATGGTCTGAGCGGCCTGAAGGCTGGAGAGACAGTCGTTGAGGGAGTTGTCAAGGAAAGTACGCCGGTTGCAGACGGCGCACTGAACTCCCGCAAACCGGATACCATTGCCCGGGACAAGTCGGACGTGGAGGCCCAATCGCCGGTCCGGCATACACCCACCCAACCCGACAGGGTGTTTGCCCGCTCACTTCAGGGAACCGACATTGACGGGCGATTGGCGGCCGGGCCGGATGGTCATCTGATCATGGGCATTGAAGTCCGGGATTTCTTCGATTACTTCCTGAGCACTGTGGGTGAAAAGCCCCCGGAGGAGGTGATTGATGAAATCCTGCGCTATGCAGATAACTATTTGCCTGAGCCGGCAGCGACAGAGGCCAGGCAGACCCTGATGGACTATCTGGACTACAAGTCTGCGGCGCTCGAGCTGATGCAAGCCCCTCTTTCCGCCGAGGCCCAGGCTTCGCCGGAAGCGGTACAGAAAACGTTGACGGAGAGTTTTGAAGCACTGCGGCGTATTCGGCGTGCGCACATGTCTCCTGAGGCTGTGGAAGCTTTCTTCGGTATGGAAGAAGCCTGGGCAGATTACACGCTCAAGCGATTGGCGCTGCAGTCAGACAAGAGCCTGACTCCCGTTCAGAGGGCCCGGCGCGAGGCTGCTCTTGCTGCCCGGTTGCCGGCGGAGTTGCGAGAAACCGTTGAAGACCTGGAAAGGCAGTATGTTCAGCAGGCGCAGGTGCGGCAGGCCATCAGCAATGCAACCTCGGAAGCGGCTCTGCGCTCGGAGCTTGCACAATTGAATCTTGCGTCTGAGCAAGTTGAGCAGATTGCCCGGGACTATCGCAGGGAGAAGTCATTCGAGCAGGCGTACGCTCGCTACCGGGACGCCCGGGAGAACGTTCTGGCAGGCGTGTCCGATATGGCACAGAAAAAGTCCCGGCTCGCGCAACTCAGAGCGAACTTCTTCACGGAACCCGATCAGTTGACTCTGGCACAATTGAGAGACATCGACGAGCTGGAAATGTATTGATGGCCGGACCGCCTGAACGGGATGAAGCGCGACTCAAGGCACAAATTGCCGAGGGGTTTCGGCGGCTGAAGTTTGAGCCGCGCCTGGAAGCGGCGTATCAGCAGCACTATTACGAATCCCTGAGGGATCGGGTGCCTTGGGTGGCGCTCTCGGCACTGCTGTTTTTTCTTATTTACGCCCTGATGGACTACGCAGCCCTGTCACCCGGGGTCTACAGTCTGTCGATCCCTGTCCGGCTGCTGGTAGCGTGTCCGACGGTGGCACTGACACTTTATGCACACATGCGTTACTGGCCGCGGGAGCGATTTCTGCCGTTGTACAGCGCCACCTACCTGATTGGCGGACTCTCCGTTGTGGCCATTCTCTGGATCGCCCACTCACAAAAATTCGACATGCCCTATGAGGGGCTGTTCATTGTGGTGATTTTCGGATTTTTCCTCATGGGGCTCAGCTTTCGAACCGGCACGCTGCTGTCTCTGATGATTGTGGTGGCCTATATGGGGATGGAGCTGGGGATGGGACGGCGACCAGAGATGCTCGCATATGAAGGCTTCTTTCTTGTGACGGGTGTTGCTGCAGGCAGCGTGGGAGCTTGGTTGCAGGAATTTGCACACCGACGCGCCTTTCTGGATGCGTGCCTGCTTGAGTGCGCCCGTATTCGCACGGAACGTGACAGTCAGGCCAAGACACGTTTCATCGCAGCGGCGGGACATGATCTCAGGCAGCCCCTGCACAGCCTGGCGCTCATGGCCTCTGCCATGGGGGAAGATCTCGACAGTGATGAGCGGGTGATGCTGGCCAGGCGCATGGATGCCGCCGTGCAACATCTCAACCGCCTGATTGGAAACTTGCTCGATGTGTCACGCCTGAGTCTGGGGGCCAGCCAGCCCGAGTGGGATAACGTCAGGTTTGCCGATAGCCTGGAACACATCCGTCCGGAACTTGAAGCGCTCGCCAACGCGCAGGGCGTGGATCTTCAGTGGCAGGTGCCACAGGATGGGGTCGTCAGGGCCGATGCGGTCTGGCTCGAGCGAATTCTGGTCAATCTGGTGGTGAATGCGTGTGTTCACTCTGGCGGAACCGCCGTGCGGGTTCAGGCACTTCGCCGTGGGCCTCGCTGGCGGTTTGAGGTGCAGGATAACGGGGTGGGTATTGATCCGGTGCAGCAAAGCCAGATTTTCAGGGAGTTCTATCGGGGCGACGCCGTCCCGCGCGACTCGGATAGTGGAATGGGACTGGGGCTGTCCATTGTCCGCCGGATGCTGATGGCAATGGAGGCGCCCATGGGCGTGATCTCGGCAAAGGGGCAGGGCAGTACGTTCTGGCTGGAACTGCAGGCCGTCAGTACGCCGGAAACCACTGAAAAGCAGGATAGTTTGCCAATATTCGTCTAAACTCACGGGGAGTCTGTCAGCTGGAATGCACCTGTGAGCAAAACGGAGTCTTCTCCCCTGCATGACGCCTATACCGAGGCCCTTCTGGATCTCGGACAAAAGACCGCCTGTGTAGCGCAGGAAGATATCTACAACGAATTCGGCGTACTGCTGGTCAAGAAGGGGGATCCCATTCGTGACAGTACCGCCGATCGTTTGCGTGAGCACCGCCTGGAAAAGCCGATTGATGATGTGGTCGGGCTGCAGCAGCGCCTGTCCAGTCGCAATCTTTTCGCTGTCTGTACACGGCTGTTCGAGCAGCAGACCGATCTGGGTTTTATCTGTGCTGAAGAAGATACGGCCTTGCGTATCCGGCACTGGTGCATGCATCGTGAGCTGAACAGCGCGGTGGCTCAGAAGCTGACCGTCATGATGCGGACTCGTCCACCGGTTTTTGAGCGAACACTCGCCGGAGCGGTCCTGGCCGGGTTGATTGCACGGGAAGCCGGTTTGTCGCCTGAACGCCAGGCAGTCGTATTCGATGCCGCGTTGATCAGGGATCTGGGCACGCTTCACCAGCCGCTGGAGGCCCAGCCACAGGATCCTCGCCTGCATGAACAGGCTATTGAACACCTGGCGCTGGGCGCGCGCATTGCTGACCAGTGCCGCAGCTACGACGACAGTATCCGTGAGATTGTAGAACAGCATCACGAGCGCCCGGATGGCCTGGGTGTGCCGAAAGGGATGACCTCTTGCCGGCCGGAAGCAGCGGTTATCGAGATGGCAGACAGGACCTGGGCACATATGCGTGCCTGGCAGGCCGAAGGGGCCTTGCCCCTGACCATGTGCATACCCTGGCTCAGAGCCCAGATGCGAGGACCCGGCTCCGAACTGGTGCAGGCGCTGTTGCGCATCCTGCTGAGGGAACCTCTCCCCTTGCCGGTGCCGGAAATGTCTTCGGGCGATATTCAGGCACGTGTAATGGAGCGCTCGCTTTATGTGTCTCAGGTATTCTCGCTTCTGCCTGTTTTGCTGGATGCATTGTCGGGGGTGGATCTTGCGGTCTTGCCGGCCATTCAGATGCTGACGGGCTATGTTGCCGAGTCCGGTTTCGGCAATCTGGAGTCGCTGGAGATGATCGCATTGGAAGGGGATGCCGGCATGTCGCCGGAGGAGCTGAGAGAAGTGGACATGGCACAGTGCGTCTTTCTTGATCGTGCGAGAAGGCTTTGTGCACGGCTGAGTCAGGCGGCAGATTTGCCTGAAAACGCCGGCAAGGTTGTGCAAGAGCTGGCGATGGTGCTGGAGCCTGTCGATACCCGTACATTCTGGGAAACAAACGGATAGCAGGAGATTGGGATGGCAATAAGTGTGGAGAACGAGTCTGGCACTGTAGTTG
>RFIV01000377.1 GCA_003695085.1 Gammaproteobacteria bacterium | reverse complement strand
TTCTTCAAGGCGGGCAGCTATCTCAATCATCCCGGCCAGCAACAGAATTACATCATGAGCAACTACACGCACGTCTTCCGGGACCTGATGGACTACGGATTGAATGTGGCGGCTCAGATGATCGCAGTGAAGGAGATCGACGGAGAGCGTCGCTACAGCCTGAGCTGCAATCCGGATGTAGCCATTGACCTGGAGCCGGAGCTGCGTGAGCGGGAGCGTCAGGGCAAGCCCGTGGCCATTGTCGGTGAGGTCAACCGCAACCTGCCCTTCATGCGCAATGATGCGGAAGTGGGTGCGGACAGTTTTGACTTCATTCTGGACAACGAAGCTTATGACTACCCGTTGTTTGGGGCCCCGAACATGGCGGTGACACCCGTGGACCACCTGATCGGCTTTCACGCCAGCACCCTGGTCAGGGATGACGGCACCCTGCAGGTGGGGATCGGCTCTCTCGGTACCGCGCTGACCAATGCTGTCATGCTGCGCCACCAGAACAATGCCCTGTATCGCGAAATCTGCGAAGAACTGGATCTGGTCAACCGTTTTCCGGTCATTGAGCGTATCGGTGGGCTGGGTACTTTCGAGAAGGGGTTGTACGGCTGCTCGGAGATGATGGTCGATGGCTTCTTGCACCTGTACAACGCCGGCATTCTCAAGCGCGCCGTGTATCCGGACCTGACGCTGCAAACCCTGATCAATCAGGGCAAGGTTGGTGAGACGCCGACCGTCGAAGCGCTGGATGCGCTGGCCGAAGCCGGTGCCATCTCGCACAAGTTGCTGGCCCGGGATGTGGAGTACCTGAAACGCTTTGGATTGCTTGCACAGAGCGTGCAGTTCAAGGGTGGGCACCTGCTGCTGGACGAGGATAACCACGCAGAAGCCGACCTGCGCAAGGACGAGACCCGTCAGTGGATTGCGGCCAACGCCCTGGGCGACCAGCTCAAGGGAGGCATCGTCATGCATGGTGGCTTCTTCCTCGGGCCGCGCAACTTCTATGAAATGTTGCACGCGCTGACCGATGAAGATCACGAGAAGATCTGCATGACCAGTGTGCGGTTCATCAACCACCTGTATGATCATCGCCTGGGCAGCGAGCAGCTCAAGATCGCCCAGCGCCAGCATGCACGGTTCATCAACTCCACCATGATCGCCACCCTCTTGGGGGCCTGTGTGTCGGATGGCTTGGACAACGGCAAGGTGGTCAGTGGCGTCGGCGGCCAGTACAACTTCGTCGCCATGGCGCATGACACCCCGGGTGCCCGCTCCATTCTCAAGCTCAAGTCCACCCGTGTGGCCGGCGGACAGACCGTCTCCAATATCCAGTTCAACTACGGGTACTGCACGATTCCGCGGCACCTGCGGGATATCTATGTGACGGAGTACGGCATTGCTGACCTGCGTGGGCGCAGCGATGCGGAGTGCATCATCGAGATGCTCAAGATCGCCGATTCCCGTTTCCAGCCGCAGCTCATGGCGCAGGCCAAGGCCGCAGGCAAGCTGCCCCAGGACTATCAGCTGCCGGAGGCCTATCGGCAAAACACACCGGAGCGCGTGGCGCAGGTGTTCGCCAAGTTCAGCAGCAAGGGTGCCTTTGATCCCTTCCCGTTCGGCTGTGATTTCACCGAAGAGGAGCTGAAGATCGGCAAGGCACTCAAGGCGCTGAAGGCCAGGACCGCCACACGCAAGGGGCTGCTCACGACTATCTGGCAGTCGGTTCGCCGGCGTGACATTCCACGTGAGATCCTGCCGCTGATTGAGCGCATGGACATGCTCCATCCGGCGGACTTCAAGGAGAAGCTCGAGCAGAAACTGCTGGTCAACGAACTGGCCAATCAACTGGGCCTCTAGTCGCGCACTGCAGCGAGGGATCTGGTACACTTTCCGGCCTCAAGTGCCGGAGGGTGTACCGTGACCCGTGTCTATACCATTCATTACAAGCTGAAAAACCGTGACGGCCAGGTAGTGGATACGTCCATTGGTGGCCAGCCCATGACGTTTCTGGAAGACAGCCCGACTGTCATTCCCGGGCTGCGCAAGGCGGTTGCAGGCCGCGAACCCGGACAAGTGCTGGAAGTCACCATCCCGCCTGAGCTGGCCTATGGTCCGCACCAGAAAGAGAAGGTGCGTACGGTGGCCCGCTCGCTGTTTGATCAGCCCGAAGCCCTCAAGCCCGGTGCGATCTTTCAGACCGGCTCGGGCGAGTCGCTTCAGGTGGTCAAGGTTGTCGACGTGGACGGTGACAAGGTCATTGTCGATGCGAATCATCCGCTTGCGGGCCTCACGCTCTACTTCGAAGTCGAAATACTCAACGTGCGTGATGCCACGCCCGACGAGATAGCGTCAGGCAAACCGGTCGGCGACTGACTCAAGCCCGCCATCAGTGGGCAGCCAGTTCAGTTGCTGCAGGGTACTGCGACAAAATGCATGCGCCTGATCCGCCAGCCCGGCCGCGCTATCGCTCCGCAGGGGCTCCCCCCAGCTCACGTAAACGTCCGTCGCAGGTGCCAAAAGCAGGCGCATCAGGTGGGTGAAAAAGTCATCCTCACCCACGAAAGGTGCCAGTGAATCGATCACGCCCTCCCGACGGTAGTGCAGGGTGACCGGGATCACCGGTTGCCCGGCGTCGACAGCTGCCTGAAACAGCCGTGGATGAAAGCGCCTGACGTCATCCCCCCGGGTGGTTGTCCCTTCCGGGAAGATGACCACCGTGCGCCCCCGGCTCAGCTGCCGTTGAATCGCCTGACGGATGGCCTGTACCTGGCCGCCTCCGCGCCGAATGAACAGAGTGCCTGCCCGGGCTGCCAGCCAGCCGATGACCGGCCACTGCCGCACTTCGATCTTGGACAGAAAGTGCAGGGGGCGCGAGGCACCGAGCACCGGAATGTCCAGCCAGCTGATATGATTGGCGACGATCAGGGCCGACTCCACCTCTGGCAACCGGCCAAGAGCATGCACCCGGACATCCAGCACACGCAGCAGCCCTTTCAGCCAGCTCCGGGCAGCCGTATCCCGGCGTACTGTTTGTCGCAGCAGGCGCTCACGTACACTGAGGGTGGTTGCCCACATGACTCCGGCCAGTATCCACGCCAGAACCGCCGTAACACGAAAGGGGAAGCGCAGCGCGTTCATTCGGCGTGCTCCCGCTTGAGAAAGTGGCGGGAATAGCGCGCAGCGAGTGCTTCGATCCGGAGGATGATAAAGAGGTCTGCGCACCCGAAATCAGGATCATGGCAGGGCTCACCGCCAATGCGTGCACCCAGCCGCATGTAGGCCTTGATCAGCGGCGGCAGCCCGGCATGTGCAGGTATGCGGGCAGGGCGAGGCAAGGGGCGGCGGGGACTGACTGTCAGCGCATCCTCGACACGATGGGAAGCCAGCAGGCGCTCGGTAATCGCCCAGGCCGTGGCGCCTCCGTCGTTCACAGGGATGCTCCCGCAACCAATCAGCTGGTCGTAGTCATGCTCCAGTACATAGGCAGCGATACCTGACCAGAGCAGCGAAAGGGTTGCGCCACTGCGAAACGCCGGATGCACACACGTCCGGCCTATCTCCAGAACGCGCCCGGCATGTGCCTTGAAGCCTGACAGGTCGAACTCGGTTTCCGAATAAAACCGGCCGACGGCTCTGGCACCTGCATCACTGAGCAGCCGGGTTGTGGCGACCACGGAGCCCGAGTGTACATCCGTGACGACCAGGTGATCACAATGAGGGTCGAAGGTATCCAGATCCAGCCCGGGTACAGGTGAATCCAGCCGTGCACCAAACTCCTCTGTAAATACCTGAAATCGCAGCCGCTGAGCCTGTGCAATCTGTGTGGCCGTAGTGGCCACGTCTACCCTGAGCCGGGGACGTTCCGAGCGTGTTCTGGGGCATGAAGCTGAGTGCATGATGTCATCTCTCTGTCGTTTTCAGGCGATGCTAGGCCGCCCGGGTGACAGCTGCATGACTGATGAATGACCGGTTGGTGACCGGGAGATGGCAGTCTCGTGAACGGGGAGGGCATGTAAATTTTGAAACAGACGTTATACTTTATGTCAGGCAAGTGCTATGTTTCTTTAAGGGCGTGTGTGTCTGTAACACCTTCCCGGGGGAAACTGGCATGACTGGGTTACAACAAGAAAGAGTTAAGGATATCGTGGACAATAACGAAACCTGGCGCATTCTGATTGTTGAGGATGATGAGCGGCTGGCAGATCTCACCCGAGAGTATCTGGAGTCAAACGGACTGGTCGTTTCGGTGGAAGGCAACGGAACGCGCGCTATCGAGCGTATCGAGCAGGAGCAGCCGGATCTGGTGGTGCTGGACCTGATGCTGCCGGGTGAAGATGGCCTGTCCATCTGCCGCAAGGTGCGGCCGGCCTACAGTGGCCCGATTCTCATGCTGACGGCACGCACGGACGACCTGGATCAGGTGCTGGGCCTGGAAATGGGTGCCGATGATTACATGTGCAAGCCGGTGCGGCCACGGGTCCTGCTGGCCCGTATCCGGGCGTTGTTGCGGCGTATCAAGGAGCAGGCGGCTCAGGATGGCGGCTCCGGTTCACAGGATGAAGAGCCTGTTCGCCTGGAGTTCAATGACCTGGTGATTGACCGGTCCATGCGTGAAGCCTGGCTGGAAGAGCAGAGCATCGACCTGACAAGTGCCGAGTTTGACCTCCTCTGGTTGCTGGCAAGCAACGCCGGCCGTGTGTTGAGCCGGGAAGAAATATTCACCGCCCTGCGCGGCATTGAGTATGACGGTCAGGACCGCTCGATTGACGTCCGTGTATCCCGAATCCGGCCCAAGATCGGGGATGACCCTGTGCATCCGCGTCGTATCAAGACGGTTCGCAGCAAAGGGTACCTGTTCGTCAAGGAAGCCTGAGACGGCGCGTGAACAGCGTATTTGTCCGAACCTTTGTCATGATGATGGGCGGCCTGGCCGCCTCGGTGATCGTTGCCGCACTGGTGTGGCAGGGGATCGGTCACGTGCGTCATCAGGCCTGGCAGGAACACCTCCTGGGCTTGCCGCTGGACTGGGCACTTGCTCAGCCCGAGGACGTGCGTGGCACCCTTCTGCGCAGCACCGCTCCAGGGGCCTTGCAGCTCACCACCCTGTCCCCGGATGCGGTGCCGCTGACACCTGTTCAGCGAGAACGGCTGGCCATGGGGCAGACGATCCTGTTGGCGGGCCGCACGGGCGTGCATGCGCTCCGGCAGGACGGCGGGAATCTCTGGGGTGTGTACTACATCTACGCCATCGATGAAGTCGTGATGTGGCTGGCCCGGATTCTTCAGGATGAGCTGGCGGGGCTGAATGAAGCGAGCAGCCAGCAGCATCTGCAGCGGCTGGCCTCTCAATGGCAGCTCCCCTGGCATCTTGAAACCCGGCCCGACTTGTCTGTTTTGCCACAAGCACTGCGTGACCGTTTTACCGAGCAGGGCTGGGTGCGCCTGCCGGCAGAGCAGGGGTATCTCTTCGAGCTGCCCGGTCAGGGTGTCCTTCAGCTCTCGCCCCGCCCGGCCTTTGAGCCGTTCTCCTGGTCGTTGTTGATCAGTCTGACGCTGGTGGGACTGATGATACTGGCCGGTGTCATGTATCGCGCCTTCTATCGCACGGAGCAGCGCCTGCGCAAGGTGGAGAGTGTGGCCAATCGCATTGCACGGGGAGAGCTCGATGCCCGCATTGATGAGCGGGAAGTGGCAGGGAAGGCGGATTCGGTGGGTCGGCTGGCCTCGGTATTCAATCGCATGGCAGATCATATCCAGCGCCTCGTGGCCGTGCAGCGGGAGATGATCCATGCCGTTTCCCATGAGCTTCGCACGCCGGTGGCGAGGATTCGCTTTGGCGTACAGATGATCGAAGATCTGGAAAATCCCGAGCAGCGGCAAAAGCAGCTTCAGGGGATTGACCATGATATTCAGGAGCTCAATGAACTGATCGATGAGATTCTCACCTATGCCCGGCTGGAGCAGGGCGGCCCGGTGATCGACTTTCAGGAAGCCAATATTGCCGATATCGTCAATCAGGTGGTGGAAGAGCAGCAGAGCATTCATCCTGATATCGATATTTCAGCGCGCTTTGCGCCGGGGTCGGAGCAGTTCGTTCTGTCCGAGGTGGAGCCACGCTATATTCACCGGGCCATTCAGAACCTGGTAGGCAACGCCTGCCGTTATGCCAGCTCGCGCGTGGTGGTGGATTGCTGCCTGGAGCGCCAGACCTGTCGTGTCGACGTGCAGGATGATGGCCCTGGGATCCCGGAAGATCAATGGGAGAAAGTCTTTACGCCATTTGCCCGCCTGGATGATAGTCGTACCCGGTCATCCGGTGGCTACGGTCTCGGACTCTCCATAGTCCGGCGTATCCTTTACTGGCACGGCGGGCAGGCAATGGTCAGCCGGAGTCAGAGCCTGGGAGGGGCCAACTTCACACTGGTTTGGCCCAGGCGGCAGGATTTTACCTGATGTTACATGACAGACACAGGAATCCGACAGACATGCACCTGTCTCTGCGTCACAATTGATCATGTAAAGGATGACTCTTTGAGGTTGTAGTTCTTATCGAACTTTCCTTGTTTCGAGGGCCCCGTCAGGGGCCCTTTTTTTGTCTGCGTTACAGAACCAGCACCTCGGCACCGCTCTGACAGGCAGCCTCAGGTTGAGGCAGGCCTCGCGCATCAAACCAGGCTTCCAGTCGGGATTTCAGCAGGCTGTCTGCCTGAAGCCAGAGTCCCGTGCGTCTGCGAAGCACGTCATCGGGCGTTCGCGCCCACTCATCATGGATCAGATAGCGAAGTTCTGCCTCGGTCAGCCCTGCACCCAGATCATCTCCCAAATCTGCCACGCATGTGGCGTCTTCCAGAAATTTCAGTGCCAGCACGCCGTAGCTGCCCGCGTAGCGATTGAGCAGGGATTCCGGCAGCCAGGGTGCGGCCTGATGCAGGACTTCACGCACCTGATCACGTGTACGCAAGGCGCGTGTGCTGCCCGGCAGCGGTGCATCCTGCGTCCATGTCGGTCCCATGGACGGAAAATAGGGCTTGAGGGCGTTCATGGCCGCCAGCGCAAGTTTGCGGTAGGTCGTAAGCTTGCCACCGAACACGCTGAGCAGGGGCATGGCGCCCAGATGATCATTGGTTTCCAGCGTGTAATCGCGGGTGACGGCAGAGGGATCGCTGCTCTCATCGTCGCACAGGGGGCGCACGCCCGAGAAGGTCGCGACAATATCCTCGCGGGCTACGGGGTGGCGGAAATGCTCGTTGACGAGTGCCAGCAGGTAGTCGATTTCGTTGTCATCAATGGCAACCTGCGAGGGGTCTCCGGTATAGGGGACATCGGTCGTGCCAATCATGTGCAGGTCGGGTCCCCAGGGCAGAACAAAGACGATCCGCCCATCCCGGTTCTGAAGAATGAAACCATTGGGGGCGTCATGGAACCGGGGTACAAGAATGTGGCTGCCTTTCACCAGGCGGATGTTGCGCGGTGATGAACTGCTCAGGCCGGTTTCGATGAATGACTTGACCCACGGGCCGGCTGCATTGATCAGCGCGCGGGCAAAGACGACCTCTTCCCTGCCGGTTTCCAGATGATGCAGCCGCACCTTCCAGAGTTTGTCAGAGATCTGGCGTGCGGCGCTCACGCACCGCGTGCGGGTCAGAATGCGTGCCCCGTGCTGCCTCGCCTGTAGGGCGTTGGCGACTACGAGCCGGGCATCATCCACCTGGCAATCCGAGTATTCAAAACCCTGCGTAAAGGCAGGCTTCAGCGGGCCTCCGGTCAGCGTGACCTTCCGACTGCCCGGCAGCGTGACACGCTTGCTCAGATGGTCATACAGAAACAGGCCGGTTCGGATCATCCACGCCGGCCGAAGATGGGGCGCATGGGGCAGCACGAAGCGCAACGGAGACACCAGGTGCGGAGCATTGCGCAGCAGCACCTCGCGCTCCGCCAGTGCTTCTCGTACCAGACGAAACTCGTAATGCTCAAGATAGCGCAGTCCGCCGTGAATCAGCTTGGAGCTGGCGGAGGAGGTTGCACTGGCCAGATCACTCTGCTCACAAAGCAGTACGCTCAGCCCGCGCCCGGCCGCATCTGCGGCGATGCCCGCGCCATTGATACCGCCCCCCACAACCAGCAGATCGACCGGAGTGTTCGAGAGAATAGCCATGATGGAGTCCTTTCGTGAATGAACGCTGTATTTTCATAATACAATAGTATCTGCGCGATATCGAGCATCAAGAGGGGTAGATGTTGCGCAGTTGCGCACAAATTTCAGTTCAGTTTTCGCAAACAACCAGGTTTACGCCGGCGTGCTCCAGGATGGCCACCATGTCACTGGAAGGCAGGCGGTCAGTGAAGATATGTGTGGCGGCTGAAACCGGTCCCAGACGAATCACGGCCTTGCGCCCGAACTTGGTATGGTCGGCGGCAACAAACACCTTGCGAGAGCTTTCTATGATGGCCTGTGCGACCCGGACTTCCTGATAGTCGAAATCCAGCAGATCACCGTCTTCGTCGATGCCGCTGATGCCGATAATGGCATAGTCACACTTGAACTGGCGCACGAAATCCACCGTGGCTTCTCCGATGATGCCGCCATCCTTGGTGCGGACGCGGCCACCGGCAATGATTACTGTGAAATCCTCCTTGGTGCTGAGAATGCTCGCAACATGAAGGTTGTTGGTGATGATGGTCAGTCCCTCGTGCCTGAGCAGCGCCTGTGCAATCGTCTCAGTTGTCGTGCCAATGTTGATGAACAGCGAAGATTGGTTGGGGATGCGCCGGGCAATGGCTTCGGCTATGCGCTGTTTTTCGCCCAGCAAGGAGATCTTGCGTTCCGTGTAGGCTGTATTGCTGGTGGAAGGCGGAAGCGCGGCGCCGCCGTGATACCGCTTGACGCGCTGCTCGGTATCCAGGGTGTTGATATCCCGTCGAATGGTCTGCGGGGTGACGCCGAAATGACGGGCCAGTTCATCGATTGAAACAAAGCCGCGCTCGCGGACGAGCGCAACGATCTGATCGTGTCTGTGTTCGTGTGCCACCGTTCAACCTTTTTCGCAAATGTTCGCTTTAAAATGTTCGGTATTGAAAATATAGTGAGTATAACGCCAATCAGGAAGGAGTTGCGCGACCATGAACACATATTTGCTGGCCATTGATCAGGGCACGACCAGCAGCCGGGCCATAGTCTTCAATCAGAGGGGGGAGGTGTGTGGTGTCGGGCAGCAACCCTTTCCCCAGCATTTTCCCGAGGACGGATGGGTTGAGCATGACCCCGAGGACATCTGGTCCACGACGGTTGCGACGCTGCGCCAGTCGCTTGAGGACGCCGGGATTGATGCAAAACAGGTTGCCGGCGCCGGGATCACCAACCAGCGGGAAACGGTTGTCGTGTGGGAGCGCAGCAGCGGACGTGCCATCTATAATGCGATTGTATGGCAGGACCGGCGAACAGCCCGCCTCTGTCAGCAGCTGAAGGAGGCGGGGCACGAGGCCGATGTGACACGCAGAACCGGTCTGCTGCTTGACCCCTACTTCTCGGCAACCAAAATCGCCTGGCTTCTCGATCATGTGGAAGGTGCGCGTGAGCGGGCCGAGCGTGGCGAACTGTGCGTCGGAACCGTGGATACCTTCCTGCTCTGGCGGTTGACCAGGGGCCGTGTTCATGCCACCGATGCCAGCAATGCATCACGCACGTTGCTGTTCAATATTCATACACAGCAGTGGGATGATGCCTTGCTGGATCTGTTCCGTGTTCCCCGGGCCTTGTTGCCGGACGTTCGTGACTCGGCCGCCGACTATGGCAGCCTTGATCCTGAGGTATTGGGGCACGCTATTCCCGTGGGGGGCATTGCCGGTGATCAGCAGGCTGCGCTGGTCGGGCAGGCGGGCCTGAAACCCGGACAAATCAAGAGCACCTATGGCACGGGCTGCTTCATGATCCTCAATACCGGTGAGGATGCAGTTACCTCCCGCAGCCGCCTGCTGACTACCGTGGCCTATCGGTTGGGCGGACAGGCCACCTATGCGCTGGAAGGCAGCATCTTCAATGCGGGCACGGCTGTGCAGTGGTTGAGGGATGGACTGGGTATTATCCGGGAGGCGGCGGACACGCAAGCTGCGGCGGAGCGGATTGGTCCGAACAATCCCGTTTACATGGTTCCGGCGTTTACAGGACTCGGGGCGCCGTACTGGGATGCCGAGGCCCGTGGCGCGCTCATCGGCCTGACGCGCGACACCTCGGCCGATCACATCATAACGGCTGCCGTACAGGCGGTCGCCTATCAGACCCGTGACCTTGTCGAGGCGATGCGCCAGGACGCCGGAGACATTGCCCGGATGCGAGTGGACGGTGGCATGGTTGTGAACAGTTGGGCCATGCAGTTTCTGGCCGACATGATTGGCATGCCGGTTGACCGGCCTCAGGTGACAGAGACGACGGCACTGGGTGCCGCGATGCTGGCCGGATTGCAGGTGGGGGTCATTCCGGATGTGGAGGCGCTGCACCGGATATGGCAGTGCGAGCATACGTTTGAGTCGATGATGCCAGAGATGCAGCGACAGTCCCTTTACGATGGCTGGCAGGCTGCGGTGCAGCGAGTTCGCTGCCAAAAAGCCTGATCAGGGTGCCGAGGGGAAGGCGATCAGGTGGTCGGCTTCCAGTCGCAGGCCGATCTCGCTGTTGACCGGGTAGTCCTGGTGGCTGGGCGCCAAGACATCCAGTGCCAACCCGGAGGGCAGGTTCAGCCGGTAGAGCGTGGAAGACCCCGAAAAAATCTTGTCTCGAATGTGGGCCCGGATGGGGGCCGATTCATCCAGCAGGATGTCATCGGGTCGCAACAGCACATCGACAGGCGTGTTTTCGGGCCAGATATAGGCTCGGTCTCCGCTGATAACGCCGAGTTCCGTCGAGACGCTGTCAGGAGTGGCCAGCCGACCCGGTACGAAAGAGCCCCTTCCGACAAAACCGGCCACAAAACGATTGACGGGATTGTGATACAGGTTGTACGGCGTATCCCACTGCTGCAGCCGTCCCTGATGCAGGACGCCCACCTGATCAGCCAGCGCAAAGGCCTCCTGCTGATCATGGGTCACGAGGATGGCGGAGATCTGGCGTTGACGGAGAATATCCCGCACGTCCAGTGACAAGCGCAGGCGAAGCTCGGCATCCAGATTGGAGAAAGGCTCGTCCATCAACAGCAGCTCCGGCTCCGGTGCCAGTGCACGAGCCAGCGCCACCCGCTGCTGCTGGCCTCCCGACAATTCATGCGGGTACTGGTCCGCTTCACGCTGCAGGCCCACGAGATCAAGCATGTCGCTGACAATCCGGCGCGCTTCCGTCCGGCTTTTTCGATGCAGGCCAAAGCCGATGTTGTCGGCCACGGTCAGATGCGGGAAAAGCGCATAGTCCTGAAACACCATGCCGATGCGGCGCTCTTCCGGAGGTCGTGTCATGCCTGGACGAGAGAGGCACTCGCCACTCAGGTGTATGCTGCCGGCTTCGATGTCCTGAAAGCCCGCAAGCGCCCTGAGCAGCGTTGTCTTGCCGCAACCGCTCGGACCCAGGAGGCTGGCCAGTCCGCCCCGGTTCAGGTGAAATGTGACGTCCGACAGGACTGGCGTCTGGTCATACCGGCAGGCCAGTTGGCTGACTTCAAGCTCGGGTCGTTCCACGTTCACGCAGTGAGGGCTCCCAGCATCAGGTATTCCATCAAGGCTTTTTGTGCGTGCAGGCGGTTCTCGGCTTCGTCCCAAACTACGGCACGCGGATCGTCGAGCATATCGTGCGAGACTTCTTCACCCCGGTGCGCCGGCAAACAGTGCATGAACAGAGCGTCCGCGGTCGCGTGGTCCATGAGGGCCGGGCTGACCTGATACCCCCTGAATTTCTCCAGGCGTGCCTCGGCTTCATCCTCCTGACCCATGGACGCCCAGACATCCGTCACAACGAGGTCCGCGCCTTTCACAGCGTCAGCCGGGTCTTCCACAACCGAGACATGGCCGGCATTGTCGGCCACGATATCCGCCTTGGGCTCGAAGCCCTTCGGGCATGCGGCCACCAGCTCGAAATCAAACTGGGTGGCTGCGTTCATGTAGCTGTGGCACATGTTGTTGCCGTCACCGATCCATGCGACACGCTTGCCCTGTATGCTGCCGCGATGCTCCACAAATGTCTGAATATCGGCCAGCAACTGGCAGGGGTGGTAGTCGTCCGTCAGGGCATTGATCACGGGGACCGTGGCATATTCGGCAAAACGCTCCAGCTTGCTGTGTTCGAAAGTCCGGATCATGATGATGTCCACCATGCGGGACAGTACACGGGCACTGTCCTCAATGGGCTCTCCACGGCCGAGCTGGGTATCGCGTGGCGACAGAAAAATTGCGTGGCCGCCCAGCTGGGCCATGCCGGCCTCAAAGGAGACGCGGGTACGGGTCGAGGATTTCTCGAAGACCATGCCCAGCACCTTTTGGGGCAGCGGCGCATAGGGAATGCCCCGCTTGTGCTTGTCCTTCAGGTGGATGGCGCGGCGTATCAGATAGTCCAGCGTACCGGGGGTGAGATCCTTCAGTGTCAGAAAATGTTGGACAGCCGTCATGGTTGTATCCTGTCTCCATTGGTTTGCCGGGGCAGCATTCTCTCGTCTGCCTTGTAAAGTTTGATGAGCCGAACCAGGCTGGTTGCCAGCCACTCGGCCTCTGCATCGGTCATGATCAAGGGCGGCAGCAGGCGCACGACATTCTGCCGGGTGACATTGATGAGCAGGCCCTGGGTCTTGGCCAGCGGGACCAGCTCCGGGCAGGGGTCATCCAGTTCGATTCCCAGCATCAGGCCCTTGCCGCGAATATCAAGCACATAGTCTGCGCCATCAAAAAACGTGTGAAAAATCTCCAGAAGTTGCTGGCCCAGTGAGCGTGCACGATCCGCAAGGTGCTGATCACGAATGGTGCGCACCACTGCCAGTGCGCCGGCACAGACCAGTGGATTGCCGCCGAATGTCGAGCCGTGGCTGCCGGGGGTAAGGACGTGTGCAGCTTCGCCCCGAGCGAGGCACGCACCAATTGGCAAACCGTTGCCGAGCCCCTTGGCGGTCGTCACGACGTCGGGTAAAACGCCCGCTGACTGATACGTAAAATAGGAACCGGTGCGGCCATTGCCACTTTGCACCTCGTCCAGCATCATCAGCCATTCACGGGCATCGCAGAGCTGGCGTACAGCGCGCAGATAATCCTCCGAGAGTACAGTCAGCCCGCCTTCACCCTGGACCGGTTCCATCAGCACGGCGACGATGTCCGGATTGTTGCGGGCAACGGCCATGAGCGCATCAATATCATTGGGAGGGACCCGCACAAAGCCGCTCAGCAGAGGTTCGAAGCCCGCCTGTACCTTGCGATTGCCGGTGGCCGTCAGCGTAGCCAGCGTGCGGCCGTGGAATGCCTGATCGAGCACCACGATGACCGGCGACCGATTGCCGCGGCGATGCCCATACAGTCGCGCCAGCTTGATGGCTGCCTCGTTGGCCTCCGCGCCCGAGTTGCAGAAAAAGGCCCGATCCATGTCGGAGACTTCGCAGAGCGCCTCTGCCAGTCGGGTCTGCAGGGGAATTTCGTACAGATTGGAGCAGTGCAGCAATTGCGAGGCTTGTCGCTGGATGGCGTCGGTGACTGCCGGGTGGGCGTGGCCCAATCCGGTCACGCCAATTCCGCTGATGGCATCAAAGTATTTCTGGCCAGCGCTGTCATACAGCCAAACGCCCTCGCCACGCTCAAAAGCCAGTGGCTGACGACCATAGGTCTGCATCAACGGATCGGTGTTCATTTCCTGAGTTCCTTCACAACGCAAAAAGGCAGCCTTTGCTGCCCGGGAAACACCTATATTAGCGGCCGCAGGAAGGTGGCGCAATCACTGTTCCCGCATGTGCTACCATTGGCGCAAGCGAATCGGAGCGGAAACAGATCATGAACTGGGATGCCATTGACCTGGGGTTGTTTGTCAGTCGCCTGAATGCCATCTGCGAAGAAATGGGTACGGTACTGCGCCATGCGGCCGTGTCTTCCAACATCAAGGATCGTCTGGACTTTTCCTGCGCCCTGTTTGATGCCCGGGGACACCTGTGCGCGCAAGCTGCGCATATTCCTGTTCATCTGGGGTCCATGGCGTGGGCCATGCGTGATGTCGTTCCCCTTTTCGAGTGGCAGGAGGGGGATGTGGTGGTTTTCAATGATCCCCGATGTGGCGGGACCCACTTGCCGGATGTCACGGTGGTCATGCCTCTCATGCACAAGGCGCACTGTGTGGGGTTTGCAGCGAGCCGGGCCCATCATGCCCATATTGGTGAGCCGGATGGCAGCATGCCCCTCGCTGAGCGCATTGAGCAGGAGGGGGCGCTGTTTGCGCCAACGCTGTTGCGGCGAAGCGGGCGATGGATACCTGACGTTCGCGCCCGGATCATGGCCTTGGGGGACGAACCCGCGGAGCAGGCGGATTTGCCGGCTGACTGGCTTGCCCAGGTTGCTGCCTGTGAGCGCGGGGTTGCGCGGATGCATGCCGTCGTGTTCAGTCAGGGCGACGACTACTTTCCGGAGGGGGTTGAGGCGCTCAATGCCTATGCAGGTCGGTTGGTGGCGGCAGCGATGCAAGGCTGGCCGGAAGGCGTCTGGCAGGCGGAAGATGCTCTGGATGATGACGGTTTCGGGCACGGGCCCATCCCGTTGTCGCTGTCCCTGTCACACCGGCATGGCCGGCTGAGAGCGGTATTTGAGGCACCGCCTGCGGTTCAGGGCAATGTCAACTGCCCACTCAGTGTGACCGCGGCCGCCGTGTTCTATGCGGTGCGTTGTTTGTTGCCTGTCAACACGCCAGCCTGCGAAGGGGTTTTCCGGAATATTGAGGTCGAGGCCCCCGAGGGGTCATTGCTTGACGCACCAGAGGGCGTGGCCGTTGGCGCAGGTAATGTGGAAACCAGTCAGCGGGTGGTTGATCTCATGCAGCGCGCGTTGGCGAAGATGCTGCCGGGACAGGTGCCGGCACTGAGTCAGGGGACCATGAACAACGTGATCATGTCCGGCAAGGTGCAGGGCAGGCCCTGGCACTACTACGAGACGCTTGGCGGCGGGCATGGTGCCGGTGCTGGCTACGATGGATGTTCGGGGCGTCAGGCTCACATGACCAACACGCTGAATACGCCCGTGGAAGTCCTGGAAACACTCTATCCGCTGAGAATTGAAGCCTACCGGGTGCGCCGGGGTAGCGGCGGTGCCGGGCGTTGGCAAGGGTGCGACGGCATAGAGCGCCACTACCGGTTCCTGGCGCCAGCACGCGTCACGTTGCTTACCGAGCGCCGGCA
Organism: Gammaproteobacteria bacterium; assembly: GCA_003695085.1. GTDB lineage: Bacteria > Pseudomonadota > Gammaproteobacteria > Pseudomonadales > Oleiphilaceae > Thermohahella. Next base: position 3,914 of record RFIV01000377.1, on the reverse strand, counting down.
GAGCTCACCGGCAGGTCTGCAGGGCGGAGGTGACGGAAAGCCGGGGGTCAACTGTATCAATCACGCCGAGGTGGGCGGCAAGCACTCGGCTGACGTCGCGGCCGGTACGGTTTTGTGCATCCGGACGCCAGGCGGGGGAGGCTACGGAGACCCGCAGATGACGGACTGAATGACATAGCGCTATAATGGGGCTTTGTCACGCACAGAGGTAGCAAGTCGATGGATATCATGGAAACCATCAAGCAACAGATCGAAGGCAACAAGGTGATCCTGTACATGAAGGGGACACCGAACATGCCGCAATGTGGCTTTTCCGCCCGAGCGGTACAGGCTCTGATGGCATGCGGTGAAAAGTTTGCCTATGTGAATATCCTCGAGCACCCGGATATCCGCGAGAATCTCAAGACATATGCCAACTGGCCGACTTACCCCCAGCTCTGGGTCAACGGTGAACTGGTGGGCGGCGCTGACATCATTGAAGAGATGTATCAAAGTGGCGAGCTTCAGACACTCATCAAGGACGCCGTCGCAGGCGAAGAAGCCTGATCCGGCATCAGCCGCCCGAAGTGCTGGCTTCGGGCGTGTAGGTGATTTTCACCAGGTACAGATAGCCACTTGCTGCATCTTCAGCCGGTGGTGGTCTGAAGGGATTGGCCGCATAGGCAGACCGTATGGCCGCTGCGTCCAGTGCCTCATCCCCGCTGCTCAGGCGCACGCGCGCCCGTTCCATGAACCCGTTGGGGCTGATCTTGAGTTCCAGCACCACGGTCCTTTCCCTGTCCAGCTCACTGAACCGATATTGCTTGTCGAAATACCGGCTGTTGGCCAGATGTCGCACCAGAAACTGCCAGTAGGTGGAGCCGGTCGTCGGGGCGGAGGCCAGTACTTCCCGAATGGTATCGCGGGCGGGCTGAGCCGTCGTTTCAGGCGGCGCGCCCGAGGACGGGACAGGCTGTCCGCTGAAGTAGTCTTCCATCCAGGAAAGATTGTCGGCACCACGGGGCGTGCGTCGTGAGAAATTGCTGTGTTGCGTGCGCTGGCCGGACCAGGCCGGTGAATCAGTGGAAACGGGCGTGTCCTTCGGAACCGGTCCGGACCCGTTGGACTGGGCCTGGCTCGGGGCAGCCTGGCTGAGCACGATTTCCAGCGTTTGCGCGGCGGGGTGCTCGCCGGGCAATCCCGGGTGCACCCACGCAAGCAGCGCCAGGTGTAAGGCGAACGATACGGAAACGGCAATGGCCGCACGATAGACATCAAACTCCAGATACTTCATCGTGCGGCGCCTACCCCCTGTCAGGCTGCCTTGGCGCGCAGGCGCTCGGCGACGGCATTCAGGGCGCGATCCATCAGGGCACCTGACTCCAGTACCCGCACATGATTGCGGCGCAGAGCCTGAGCCATCTCCTCGCGTGTCTTTTCAAGCGTCTTGAGCCCCATGCGATTCACGAAGATCAGCGTACTCCCTTCGTCAAGCCGGGCCGATAGCTTGCAGCGCACGTGAGTGCCATTGAGCATCTCGAAATCCACCCACGTATTCAGAGGGAGGGCGTCCACCTGTGCGGTAAACTTCGCCAGTGCGGCGTCTTCCTTTCGGGCCTCGCGTTCGATGGCGGTAAGGACGGGTTTGACCTCCGGGCGAGGAGGGGTAGAGGGCGTCTCGTTGACCCCTGCTTCCTGGGCTGCCAGGGCAGACTGCTGCTTGAAGGTGTCGGTAAGGACGGTTTTGAGGTCAGCCAGGAGGTTCTTCAGGCGGATGGAAGAGAAGCCTGTGTCTGCCAGCTTGAGCCGGCACTCCCGCAGGAGAGCAGGGACCAGCTTCACCCAGAGCTTGCGCTCGGATTCATGGGCATGCGGCTTGAGACACCAGATCAGTTCATCCACCCAGCGTGCAGCGGCCTTGAAGCCGGCTTCACCCTCCTTGAGGTAGGCCAGAAAGAGGACCTTTGACCACCCATCCCGGAAAAGCTCCAGTGCAGCCGGAGGCAGAGGCTGGGCCTTGATCCGGTCGGCTATGAAAGCGTCTGCGAGCCGGCGTGCCTTTCGGGAAAGCAAGCGACCATTCTCCGCTTCCCGGGTGCGCGCTTCAACAATGCGTGCACGCTTCTCCTCACGCGCCTGAAAGGCCTGAAACTCTTCAAGAAGTTGCTCGAAGAGCGTGATGTCGCCATCAAACTGATTGATGATGGTTTCCACCACGCGGTGAATTTCCTGATACAGCTTGTCACGCGCCTGTTCGGATGCGTCTGCCCAGCCTATCCCCGCGCGTGCCAACGCATTCAGGAGACGACGGGCCGGGTGGTTGCTGCGACCGAAAAAGTCGCGATCTGCAATGGCCACCTTGAGAATGGGGATTTGCAGTCGGCTGATCAGCACCTGTATGGGGGGAGACAGGCTGTAGTCATTCAGTATGAACTCGAACAGCATGGATACGAGATTGATGAGGTCCTCGTCATTCTCGCGCAGCGCGTGCTCCCGACCGGAGCTTTCTTTTCTGCCCTGCAGGGATGTTCTCAGGCGCTCGCGTACCGTGTCGGGTGATACAGGTTCCGAGTCGGGTGATACCGAGCCGTTGTCCTGCAGGCCACTGAGCAAATGAATCAGATCATGCGCGTCCAGTACGATCGCGTCTGGGGTGGTTGGTCTGAACTCATAGGCCAGGTGCTGGTTCTGAATCGCGAGGTGCAGGGCATGCACAAGCTCGGAGAGGAGGGCTTGTGAACTCGCCTCGGCAGCGCTCCTGCCTGAAGTGGCCGTGTCGGCTCCCGCCCCTGTCATGGGCTCTTCGGCAGCTGCCGAGGTTGCAGCGGCTGCCCTGCCTGAATCGCTGCGCTTGACGCCGGGCCTGAACGTGGGCAATACACCGCTCGCGGTCAGGCGATTGTTCAGGTCGTCCAGAAGCTGGCCCATGAGGCTCATGACCTGCTTGTCAAACTGCTTGAAGACGATCAGCTTCTCGCGCACCGGCATGTCGAGGATGGCGCACGCCTCGGCGAAGGCCTCGCAAAGCAGGCCGGGGTCGAGTGGGTTGACCTGCCGGGTAGCTTCCCGCCCGCCGGCATAAAGCCAGCTGTAGCGTGCCTGAAAGGCCAGCAGCTCGCCTGAGAGGTTGGCTCTGAGCTTGCTGGTCAGGGTGGTCATGGCCACTTCTTCTTCCAGCTCGGCGTGATCGACCAGTGAAAGCGGCTGCTCCTGGGGATCCTGTTCGGCCTTGCGCTCGTGTCCTCCGGCGTCGGGTGGCTGCCGAAACAACTCGGCAACCTTGTGCAGAAAGGCATCGACGATTTGCCGGCGCTTGAGCCGGACGTCTCGCATGGCTTCGAAGAAGAGGTTCTGTTCGTTGTTGCTGTGGGCATGGTTGGCCAGATCGAAGAACGCATCATCGATCCCGTCAAACATGCGCTGGAAGGTGCTCTCGAAGAAGTGAAGGCTGTGCGTCGCCGCCACTTCCATGATTCTGGACGTGGTTAACCGCCGTTGGTGCGCGTCACCCACCCCGGACCCATGCAGGGGGGTTACGCCTGGTCCCTTGTTCATAGGCTGTTCTCCCGAGACAAGCCGGCGCAATCAAAATTATCGTTATAATTTTTTATGGGTTAGTACGTTCGGCGGTGCATAACCTTGTAAACTATTGTAAACGCCTTTGGAGGCAAATCAAACAGAAAATGAAGTGACACCCGGGAGCACGCTCGCCGGGTGTCGGTCAAAGCGGGGCGTGAAGGTCAGTGTGACACGTAAACCGGGCCGAATCCGACGCTCCAGATAATGACGGTGATGGCCAGCAGCCCCACGAGCATGACCAGTCCGACAGTGAGGACGCTGCTGGCAAACATGAACCCTCGCTCTTCCGGGATGTTCATGAGGATCGGCAGGCCTTCATAGAGCAAGTAGAGTGCATAGGCCAGTCCGATGAGGCC
>RFIV01000376.1 GCA_003695085.1 Gammaproteobacteria bacterium | reverse complement strand
GGGAAGGGCTCGCCGGGATGAGCCTGCTGCCACTCATGAAAGTCGAGTGCCCCGCCGCGATGGGACAACCAGCGCATGATCAGCTTGTTGCGCCCGATGAGCTGCTGGCGATAGATCCCCAGGTTCTGGCGTTGCTTGTGCGGGCCACGCGTGACCACAAGTGGCCAGGTGACCAGCGGGCCGGCATCACCCGGCCAGCACGTCTGGATGGGCAGCTTGTACAGGTCGACCTCGTCACCTTCCAGCACCACTTCCTGACAGGGCGCGCGACGGACTTCCTTCGGGCCCATGGTCATGACCTGCTTCAGGATTGGCAGCTTGCCCAGTGCATCACGAAAGCCCTTGGGTGGGTCCGGTTCCTTCAGCCAAGCCAGCAACTGGCCGACCTCGCGCAGTGCCGACACATCCGGTTGCCCCATGCCCAGCGCCACGCGTTCGGGGGTGCCGAACAGGTTGCCCAGTACCGGGATGTCGTAGCCCTTTGGGTTCTCGAACAGCAGGGCCGGGCCGCCCGCCTTGAGCGTGCGGTCACAGATTTCGGTCATTTCCAGATACGGATCAACGGGGTGGCTGATGCGTTTCAGCTCGCCCCGCTGCTCCAGTGCGCGAATGAAGTCGCGCAGATCCTTGTAGCGCGTGGTCACGTCAACGCTTCTTCATGGCTTGGAAGAATTCGTCGTTGGTCTTGGTGTCCTTGAGCTTGTCGATGAGGAACTCGGTGGCCGCCACATCGTCTTCCATGGCGTGCAGCAGCTTGCGCAGAATCCACACACGCTGCAGCTCGGCCTCGCCCATGAGCAGTTCCTCTCGGCGGGTGCCGGAACGGCGGATGTTGATGGCCGGGAACACACGCTTCTCGGCAATGCGACGATCCAGGTGCACCTCCATGTTGCCGGTGCCCTTGAATTCCTCGTAGATGACTTCGTCCATCTTGGAGCCGGTATCGACCAGTGCGGTGGCAATGATGGTCAGACTGCCCCCTTCTTCCACATTCCGCGCCGCACCGAAGAAGCGCTTCGGGCGTTCCAGGGCGTGGGCATCCACACCCCCGGTCAGGACCTTGCCGGAAGACGGGATGATGGTGTTGTAGGCGCGTGCCAGACGGGTGATGGAGTCGAGCAGAATCACGACGTCTTTCTTGTGCTCCACCAGGCGCTTGGCCTTTTCGATGACCATTTCGGCGACCTGCACATGGCGCGCCGGCGGCTCGTCAAAGGTACTGGCCACCACTTCACCGCGCACGGTACGCTGCATGTCCGTCACTTCCTCTGGGCGCTCGTCGATGAGCAGCACCATCAAGTAGCACTCGGGGTTGTTACGGGTGATGGACTGGGCAATATTCTGCATCAGTAGCGTTTTACCGGCCTTCGGCGGGGAAACGATCAGCCCTCGCTGGCCCTTGCCGATCGGGGCGACCAGATCCAGGATACGTGCCGAAAGATCTTCGGAGGAGCCATTGCCCTGCTCCAGAATCAGGCGCTCTTCGGGGAACAGGGGCGTCAGGTTCTCGAACAGAATCTTGTTGCGGCTGCGCTCGGGTTTGTCGAAATTGATCTGGTCCACCTTGAGCAGGGCGAAGTAGCGTTCACTGTCCTTCGGTGGCCGGATCTTGCCGGAGACGCTGTCCCCGGTGCGCAGGTTGAAGCGGCGAATCTGACTGGGCGAGACGTAGATGTCATCCGGACCGGCCAGATAGGAGCTGTCTGCCGAGCGCAGGAAGCCAAAGCCGTCCTGCAGGATTTCCAGCACGCCATCGCCGTAAATGTCCTCGCCACTCTTGGCGTGCTTCTTGAGAATACTGAAAATAACGTCCTGCTTGCGCGAGCGGGCAAGATTTTCGAGGCCCATTTCTTCTGCAATGGCAAGCAGTTCGGGAACGGATTTTTTCTTGAGTTCGGTCAGGTTCATAGACTGTACGGGTTTGGTTGGATGATCAGGAAGGAATGTTTGGGAAATCGGATTGGCAGAACGGACCGGACGGTCGCCGCTCAGTCAGGTTGCAGTATAGTGTTTAATCAATGAGGCGTCCAGCCTTGGTTCAGAGGCGGGCGCAAGGCCCGCCCGCGCGATCAGAGGTTGCTGTCGAGGAAGGCTGTCAGCTGGGACTTGGACAGGGCGCCCACCTTGGTCGCATCCACGTTGCCGCCCTTGAACAGCATCAGGGTCGGGATGCCGCGGATGTTGTACTTCGGCGGCGTCGCTTCGTTCTCGTCAATGTTCAGCTTGCAGACCTTCAGCTTGCCGGCATATTCCTCGGCAATTTCTTCCAGTACCGGTGCGATCATCTTGCACGGACCGCACCATTCGGCCCAGTAGTCTACCAGTACGGGCAGGTCGGCCTTCAGTACTTCCTGCTCAAAGGTGTCATCAGTGACGTTGACAATGTGCTCGCTCATCTTGGATTCCTGCACTCTTGATTAGGGAAATCGGTGTCCGCGTGGCAGTGGCGGGTGATCGCTGCTTTTGGTCGGCGGATCGTCTATGATTATCTGGTTGTCCTAATATAAGCCTTCATCAGAGGATTTCAACCTATCCATGTCATTGGCGGAAGCTATCAGAGGTGCGGAGCCGGCAGAAGCACGCACGCTTGCAGCAATTGATATCGGTTCCAACAGCATCCACATGGCGGTGGCCACCGTGGAGGAGAGCGGTACGCTGCGCATCCGGGAAAAGTACGGCGAAAAAACCCAGCTTGCAGCCGGGCTGGATCCGCGCGGTTACCTGGATGAGGCCTCCCAGCAGCGTGCGCTGGATTGCCTGAAGCGCTTCGGCCAGCGTCTGGCCAGTATCCCGCGCCGGGACATCCGTATCGTGGCTACCAGCGCGACCCGTGTGGCCAAGCACGCCGGCGACTTTACCCGCCGCATCCGCCAGTTGCTCGGCGTACCGGTGGAAGTGATCAGCGGCCGGGAGGAAGCACGCCTGATTTATGTGGGGGTCAGCCATTCGGTAGAGGATGACACCCGGCAGCGGTTGGTCATGGATATCGGTGGCGGGTCCACCGAGTTCATTATCGGGAAGGGTCACGAGGCGCTGGAGATGGAAAGCCTGCACATGGGGTGTGTGGGGTACCGTGAACGCTTTTTCCCCAACGGGCGTATCTCGCGCAAGGCCTTCAATCGGGCTGTGCTGGCGGCCGAGCTGGAGCTGCAGGCCATTCGAAGCGGATTCCGCAGGGTCGGCTGGGAGCATGCACTCGGATCATCCGGGTCGGTCAAGGCCATCGAGCAGGCCGTGCGGGATAACGGGCTGGCGCCGCACGGGATCCCCCGGGAGAGTCTGGACGAGCTGGTCAGCCGGGTGCTGAAACTCGACAAGGTCAGTGAGCTTTCGGCACTGGGGATCAAGAAGGACCGGCATACGGTATTTGTGCCGGCGCTGGCGATCATGCAGGCAGCATTCAACGAGTTCGGACTCGGCCACATGGATTTCAGTGATGGTGCCCTGCGAGAAGGTGTGCTCTTTGACCTGTACGGACGCTTGCAGAACCAGGATATCCGCGAATCCACCGTGCGTGCCATGCAGACACGGCACGCGGTGGACACAGTGCACGCCGAGCGTGTGGCCTACACGGCGTCTACGCTGTTTGACCAGCTTCGTTCAGCCTGGCAGCTGGACGACGAGGATGGGCGCGTCCTGGGCTGGGCGGCGGCCTTGCACGAGGTGGGGTTGTCACTGGCGCACAGTCAGTATCACAAGCATGGTGAGTATATTGTGCGCTGTTCGGACATGCTGGGCTTCGGGCGTCGGCAACAGGCCCGTCTTGCAACCCTGGTGCGCACCCACCGGCGCAAATGCCCGCCGGAACTCTTTGAAGGGCACGAGCAGGACGAGATTCCCCGCATTCGCCGCTTGTCGGTAATTCTGCGGCTGGCGGTGCTGTTCAATCGTGCGCGTTCCGGAGAGCAGGTGGCAGCACCACCGGCCAAGGCACATGACAACGGGTTGGTGCTGTCGCTGAGTGAGGCATGGTGTGAACAGAACCCGCTGACGCTGGCCGACTTGCAGCAGGAGCAGGATTACCTGAAAAAGTCAGGCTTCACCCTCGGCCTGGAAATCATGCAGGCGGGCATCGAGTAGCTCGCTGGCCTCCATCCAGTCAGTTTCGGCAGCCTCCAGCGCCTTGCGTGCGGCAGCCTGCTTGTCCAGCAGGGCTTGCAGGTCTGCTTTTCTGTCCGGAGTATAGAGTTGCGTATCCGCCAGCTGTGTTTCCAGGCTGGCGAGCGTGTTACTCAATGTTTCCATGGCCTGTTCGGCGGCCTCGATTCGCTTCCTGAGGGGGCGAATGGCTTCGCGAAGTTGGGCTTCGCGCTGCTTGCGGGCCTTGCGTGCCTCGGCACTGAGGCGCGGCTTGCCCGGCTGGCCTGCCCCGTCATTTTCGTAGTTGCCGGCCTCGCCGGCTTTGCGTGCTTCCCGGAACTGTGACAACAGGTGCTTTTCGTACGCCTCCAGGGTGTCAGTCCAGGCTTGCAGCTTGCCGTCTTCCACCAGAAGGTAATCATCACAGAGTGCGCGCAAGAGGTGGCGGTCGTGTGACACCAGCACCACCGCACCGGCAAAGGCTTCAAGCGCCAGAATCAAGGCGTGACGCATCTCGATATCGAGGTGGTTGGTAGGTTCATCGAGCAGCAACAGGTTGGGCTTTTGCCAGGCTATCCCGGCCAATGCCAGACGGGCTTTCTCGCCGCCAGAAAAATTGCGGACCGGTCGCTCGGCATCGTCGCCGCGAAAGTCAAAGCCGCCGAGAAATCGTCTCAGGTCGGCCTCGGCTGCCTGGGGATCAATGCGCTGCAGATGAGTCAGCGCAGAGGCGTCCGGGTCCAGTTGTTCCAGTTGGTGCTGGGCAAAGTAGCCGATACGCAGGTGTTGTCCGTCCGTGCGCTGTCCACTCAGGGGGGGCAGAAACCCCGCCAGGGTGCGCATGAGCGTGGATTTGCCCGCCCCGTTGTGCCCCAGCAGCCCCAACCGGGTTTCCGGCTGAAGAGTCAGATTGACATGGGTTACAACCGGCGTGCCGGGGTATCCCGCCGTGACCTTTTCCAGTGTCAGCAGGGGCGCCGACAGCTGTTCATGACAGGGTATCTGAAAGGTAAAGGGGCTGTCCACGTGTGCCGGCGCAATCTTTTCCATGCGCTCCAGCTCTTTCTTCCGGCTCTGGGCCTGGCGGGCCTTGGTGGCCTTGGCACCAAAGCGGCGGATGAAGCCCTCGATCTCCTGAATGCGCCGTTGCTGCTGTGCATACTGGGCCTGTTGCTGGGCCAGCTTCTGAGCGCGGGCGATTTCGAACTGGCTGTAATTGCCCGTATAGAGATGAATGCGCCGGTGCTCCACATGCAGTATGTGGGTGGCCAGGCTATCCATGAAGTCCCGGTCATGGGAAATGATCAGCAAGGTGCCCCGGTAGGCCTTCAGCCAGTCCTCCAGCCACACCAGGGCATCCAGATCCAGGTGGTTGGTGGGCTCGTCCAGCAGCAGCAGATCAGAAGGCTGAATCAGGGCGCGTGCCAGGTTGAGCCGTATTTGCCAGCCGCCTGAAAACTCGCTGACATTGCGCAGACTGTCTTCGGGGCTGAACCCCAGTCCGGCCAGCAGCTGATCCGCCAGATTGGGCAGAGACCAGGCCTGCAGCGCATCGAGCTCGGCATGGATGCGGGCCAGTGCATTGTCGTCCCCGGCGCTTTCCGCTGCCTGAAGCGCGGCCTCAGCCTGCCTGAAGGGGGTGTGGCCATCCAGTACATAATCGCGCGCGGTCCGGTCGAGGGCCAGTATATCCTGCGCCATGTGGGCAATCCGGGTGCCGCCGGGCAGGCTGACACTTCCCTGGTCCGGTTCCAGCTCGCCCTGGATCAGGGCAAACAGGGATGACTTGCCACAGCCGTTTCGCCCGGTCAGGAAGGCGCGACAGCCATCCGGCAGGCTCAGGCTGGTGTTTTCGATGAGGTAGGTGCCCCCGCGTTGCAGGGCCAGATTTTCAAGGTTCAGCATGGCGCGGAATTGTAGCACAGCGTTACGAAAAAGCCTTGACGCGACGCCTCTGAAAGACCAATCTGACAGGAGACTGACGATATTGCAGAGAGCGGTATGAAGTGGGTTTTCCGGGGGCTGACCCTGATCTCGCTGATGGCGGCCCTGGCGCTGCCGATGTTCATCAAGGACCGGCATGGTAACAACATGCTGGGCATCTCCCTGCCAGGCAGCGTTGATACCCCGGCGCTGGTCAAGGTACCTCAATCACTTGAGCCGGAAGTGGTGCGGGAGGTATTCAAGTGGCGGGATGCCGATGGCGTGCTGCATTACGGGGATGCGCCGCCGGACGGTGTGAAGTTCGAGACCATCACTGTCAGCAACCGGATCAACGTGATAAAGTCGGTGCCGGTGGAGCGTCCTGAAGAGAAGGCTGCCAGGGAGTCACCGGTTGCCGGTTCATCACCCCGGGACGCCATCAGTGAAGAAGCGAAGGAAAAGCTGGAGGAAGCGGCGCAGCAGGATGTGCTGTCCGTGGAACGGGCGATGGATATCATGAACGAAGCCAAGGCCGTGCGGGAGCTGATGGAAGCCCGCAACCAGCAGTTGAGCAAACTGGTTGGCGATGAGTGATCGCTCGCCTGCCTGCTAGCAGAGACTACAAGATACACACAAGAGGAAAGTACGTTGAAGAAACTGGGAATTGCACTCGGGTTGGTGGCCAGCCTGGGCACAACGGCGGTTCAGGCCGAATCCGCCGACAAGGTGGCGCTGGATACGGACAGCCAGAAGGTGGGGTACAGCTTCGGGCAGATGTTTGGTCAACGCCTCCGGGACAGCCTGCAGGATATCGAACTGGAAGCCTTTTTGGCGGGTGTACGCGATGCCTACAAGGGCGAGGCCAGCCGCATCACTCAGGAAGAAATGGCGCGTGTAATGCAAGCCTATCAGATCGAGCAGCAGGCCCGTCAACGTGCCGAGTTCGAGAAGCTGGCAGCAGAAAACAAGGCACGCTCAGAGGCCTTTCTGGCAGAGAATGCCAAGAAGGAAGGCGTGCTGACGACTGCATCCGGGCTGCAATACAAGGTGATTCAGAAGGGTGAAGGCCCGTCGCCCACCCCGAATGATACGGTTGTGGTGCATTACACCGGGACACTCACCACGGGTGAGCAGTTTGACAGCTCTGTCGCACGGGGTCAGCCCGCAACGTTTCCGGTCGGTGGTGTGATTCCCGGCTGGGTGGAAGGTCTGCAGCTGATGAACAAGGGTGCCAAGTTCCAGTTTTTCATCCCCTCCGACCTCGCATACGGGCCGAACGGCAATGGCCGTATCGGGCCTAATGAGGCACTGGTGTTTGATGTCGAGCTGATTGACATCAAGGCAGCCGGTCAGTAAAACCGCGCATCATTGTTGTTGTTTTTTGTTGTAGGGCGTTGCGCAACCGTGCGACGCCTGTCTACACTTTTGCGGGCATAACTACGAAGATACACCAGAGAGGTTTCTATGCGGCTTGACCCGATCCGCGGGCTGGTCCTGGCACTGGCAGTGCTCATGGCCGCACCGGTTTGGGCAGGGAGTGCGAAAAAAAAACCGGTGAAGGTGGGTTACATTGAATTCCCGCCGGTATTCTGGACAGCACCGGACAAGACACCCAAGGGCTATCTGATCGATCTGGCGCGCATGACGCTGGAGCGATCCGGTTATGCCTGGACGGCGGTTTCACGCCCCACGCGACGCATGGCGGTCGAGCTCGTGGATGGCCGGATTGATCTGTGGATCGGCCTGCCGACCCTGCCCGAGTTTCGGGGCACCACCCTGATCGGGCCCTCGACGGTCGCCACCATTGAGCTCAACGCCTACTGGATGGAAAGCACCCCCCCGATAAACGGCTGGCAGGACCTGCTCGGCAAGAGTGCGGTGGTGGTGCATGGCTTCAGTTATGGCGGCAAGATTCTGAATCTGAAGGATCCGGCCAACGGTACTCGCGTGTGTGAAGCCTACTCCCACGAGCAGGGGCTGGCCATGCTCAAGGCCGGGCGCTGCGAGTACTTTCTCGATTACACCGGTCCCATGCGCGAAGTCCTGCGCAAGCATCCCATCCCCGAACTTCGCAAGCACCGTCTGCAGGCACTGGATGCGCACTTTGTTGTGACGCGCAAACGCCCGGATGCCAGGCAGCTGCTGGATGACCTGGAAAATGCCTATGCTGAACTGGTGGCAGAAGGCGCCTGGCCACCTTAGCCTGCTCTGGCAACCCATTTGAAGTCGTGTTGCTCATACCGGGCATGCAAGGCGCATTGACCACCCGATTCCCGTCATCCCCTCTCCGCATCGTCATTGGCGCAGGAAGGATCTCGCACCTATACTGATCCAGAGGAGGGCCCCTGTTATGATTCGAGTGGGTATCAATGGGTTCGGCCGTATCGGCCGGGCAATAGTGCGTGCGCTGTATGAGAGC
>RFIV01000375.1 GCA_003695085.1 Gammaproteobacteria bacterium | reverse complement strand
GCCCGGAGACGTCTGAACTGAGCGTGACTGAAAATGGCGTCACGTTTGGATTTGATGTGGTGAGCGGTCAGAAGACGGGCTGGTTCTTTGACCATCGCAACAACCGCGCCCGGCTGAACGCATTGATTGCGCAGCTGGATGCACCGCGGGTGCTGGATGTGTTCAGCTATGTAGGTGGCTGGGGTGTCCAGGCGCTGGCGGCTGGGGCGGCACAGGTCGACTTTGTGGATGCCTCGGGCGAGGTGCTGGAATGGGCGTCCCGAAATGCCGATACACAAGCGGGTGACTACCAGTGCCTGCAGGGCAATGCATTCGAGGTGCTCAAGGCCCTGTGCGAGGACAAGGCGCGCTATGATGTGGTGATTCTGGATCCCCCGGCACTGATTCCCCGGCGCAAGGACATCCGCAGTGGTGAGCAGGCCTATCGTCGCCTCAACCAGTTGGCCATGAGACTGGTCCAGCAAGGCGGCTGGCTGATGAGCGCCTCGTGTTCCATGCACCTGGGGCGTGATCGGCTGACTGATCTGGTGCGCGCCGCCAGCCGGGAGGTGGATCGGGATGCTCGCCTGGTCTGGGAAGGGCATCAGGGCGAAGATCACCCGATTCTCCCGGCCGTGCCGGAAACCGCCTACCTCAAGGCGCAGCTGTATCAGGTGGAAGCCGTCGGCTGACGGCACCTGTGGCCGGATCAGTCGCGCAGACTGATGACCGGCCAGCCCCGCGCTTCGGCATGCCTGCGCAGGGTATCATCCGGGTCAACGGCGACCGGGTGGCCCACGGTTTCAAGAAGCGGCAGGTCATTGTGTGAGTCGCTGTAGAACCAAGCCTCATTCAGATCATGCGGGTGTGCCTGAAGCCAGTCATTCAGGCGCACGACCTTGCCGTCCTGGTAGCTGGGCACCCCGGTGATTTTCCCGGTGTAGCGACCCTCGACGATTTCCGGCTCCGGCGCAATCAGCGTGTCGATGCCATAGAGTTGCACGATGGGCTCGGTGACAAAGCGGTTGGTAGCAGTAATGACCATCAGGGTATCCCCCTGCCGGCGGTGCCGTTCAACCGTTTGCCTGGCCTTGTCCAGCAGCAGGGGCCGGATGCGCTCCTCAACAAACTGCGCGCGCATGGCCTGCATCTCTGACGGGGAACGTCCCTTGAGAACGGACAGCGCAAATTCCAGATAGGCGAAAATGTCCAGCTCACCTTTCAGATAGTCCTGATAAAAGGCGTCATTACGCGCCTTGTGGGTATCCCGGTCCACCCAGCCGTGGTCAGCCAGAAATTCACCCCAGGCATGATCGCTGTCGCCGGCGATGAGGGTGTTGTCCAGATCAAAGATGGCCAGCGCCATGTCACAGGTCTCCCGCGCACTTTAAAACGCGGCCTATGCTGCCGAAATTGGTCACGACTGTCTACACTGAAAGTAATACATGCAGACTGGTACAGATGTATTTGTCATAAGCTGCTGATTTGTGAAACAATGAAATCAAAAATTCAGGGGCTCAGTGTGATTGATTCAGAAGGGTTTCGCCCCAATGTGGGCATTATCCTCAGCAATGAGCGCGGTCAGGTGTTCTGGGCCAAGCGAATCGGACAAAATTCCTGGCAGTTTCCGCAGGGGGGGATCAACCGGGATGAAACGCCCGAAGAAGCCATGTACCGCGAACTGCATGAAGAAGTGGGGCTGGAGCCTCAGCACATCCGCATCATGGCCTCCACCCGTGGCTGGCTGCGCTATCGCCTGCCCCGACGCATGATCCGCCGTGACTCGCGGCCGGTGTGCGTGGGGCAGAAGCAAAAATGGTTTCTCCTGCGCATGCTCGCTGACGATGACTGCATTCGCACGGACATGACGCCCAAGCCCGAGTTCGATGGCTGGGCATGGGTGAGCTACTGGTATCCGCTGGGGCAGGTGGTGTCCTTCAAGCGCGAGGTCTATCGCAAGGCCATGCGCGAATTTTCTCATGTGCTCTATCGTCGACCGGGGCGCTGATCATGGCCAAGCTCTCGGTACTGCGGCGCATCATTCAGGAAGTCAATCAGGCACCCAGCCTGCTGGATGCGCTGCAGATCATCGTTGAGCATGTGCGTGAGGCGATGGAGACGGAAGTCTGCTCCATCTATCTGCTTGATCCTGAAACCAATCGCTACATCCTCATGGCGACAAAGGGGCTGCGGCCGGAAGCCGTGGGCAAGGTCACGCTCGGTCACTCCGAGGGCCTTGTGGGGCTGGTCGGCGTCCGCGAGGAGCCGGTGAACCTCGACAATGCGCCGGATCATCCCCGCTTTCGCTACTTTCCGGAGACAGGCGAGGAAATCTACCGCTCCTTCCTGGGTGTACCCATCATTCATCAGCGCAAGAACCTGGGCGTGCTGGTGGTGCAGCAGAAAAGCACGCGTCAGTTCGACGAGGGCGAAGAGGCCTTCCTGCTCACGGTCTCGGCACAGTTGGCGGGTGTCATTGCCCACACCGAGGCCATGGACCCGTTGCAGAGCAGCCCCGAGATGCCCCGCCAGAAGCGTGACGTGCGGTTTCGGGGCGTAGCAGGTGCGCCCGGGGTGGGGATGGGCGTCTGCGTGGTCAAGTACCCGCCAGCGGATCTTTCAGCGGTACCCGTGCGCGCGGCCGAGGACGTGGAGGCCGAAATTGACCAGTTCTCGGAGGCGGTAAGGCGAGTCAAGGAGGATATCCAGAGGGTTTCGTCCAACCTGTGCGGCTCGCTGCGACCGGAGGAAGCCGCACTCTTTGCTGTGTATGCCAACATGCTCGATGACAATGCCCTGAGTGGAGAGG
>RFIV01000374.1 GCA_003695085.1 Gammaproteobacteria bacterium | reverse complement strand
GCGCGGCGCAGCCGACATGAAAGGCAGTCTGGCGGCTTTTCTCACCGCATGTGAACGGTTCGTGACCCGTCACCCGAATCACAGGGGGTCAATTGCCTGGCTGATTACCAGTGATGAGGAAGGGCGGGCCGTTAACGGCACTGTCAAGGTGGTGGAAACACTCCAGGCACGGGGCGAGATTCCGGACTGGTGCATCGTTGGCGAGCCTTCGTCCACGAGAACCGTTGGGGATGTCATCAAGAACGGTCGCAGAGGGTCGCTGACCGGCCGCCTCACCGTCAAGGGCGTACAGGGCCACGTTGCCTATCCTCACCTGGCGGACAACCCCATCCACAAGGCTGCTCCGGCCCTGTCCGAGCTGACCACCACTCACTGGGACGATGGGAACGACTTTTTCCCAGCCACCAGTTTTCAGATATCCAACATCAACGGTGGAACAGGTGCCGGAAACGTGATTCCGGGCGAAGTGGTCATTGATTTCAATTTTCGCTTCTCGACCGAGTGCACTGCCGAGGAACTGAAAGCCCGGGTCTGTGAGATTCTGGATCGGCACAAACTGACGTACGATCTGGACTGGACGCTTTTTGGTCAACCCTTTCTGACATCCGAAGGGGCCTTGGTTGAGGCCGTTGTCAGGGCTGTGCGTGAGGAACGGGGCTTTGACACGGAGCTCAGTACAAGCGGGGGCACCTCAGATGGCCGCTACATCGCCCCCATGGGAACTCAGGTAGTTGAGCTTGGCCCCATCAACAAGACCATTCACCGGGTTAACGAGCAGGTCAGTGTTGACGAGCTGGATCAGCTCAGCCGCATCTATGAGCGTGTGCTGGAGAACCTGCTCCTGTGAAACGTCACCGCCGACTGAAACACCTGCGTGATGCGCTGCTGAAACGTGGCATCCATGCGCGCAGCTGCTTTCAAACCTTTCTGACCGGCGGTATCCTGTCCGTTTGCGCGCTGGCAACCCTTCTGCTGACGCCCGAGCCCGGGCCCATCGCCCTCATGCTGTTATGGGGCATGATCGGGATGGGGGTGTGCATGGCGGTACCAGGTTATCTGGGCTTGCTGGTTTTTCGATTGAGTGATTTTCTGGCCGGAGACACACCTGATGACTCAAACTGAATCGCCCTATCCGGACATCGAGGTCTACATCCGGGGTATCTCAACACGTGCAATCAAGGAATGGGTCGAACAGTTGTCCGAATCTCCCGTGGACTGGAGCACCCGGGGCAAAACTCTGTTGGGCACCTCGACCCTCGGGGGCCACTCGATTCCCGTACATGTGATTGAAGAAGCCTGCGAAGGCTACCATTGCCTGTGGTGGGAGAGTGACAAGACGCCCTGGAAAACGGATCTTGACTGTGCCCGGGAGGTCTTCAAGGCCCTGGGGGGCACGGTACGCTGCTCGTTGGGAAGCTGGAGCGGTCAGCCCGACGACGCGGGCTGGATGGAGATTTCCAGCGACGGCGAACGCACGATTCAGTGGGACAATCCGGCCTGAGGCCGGATGATGTCCCCGCATGTGCGATCAGGCCTGCCGAACAACTGACACGTCGTCAGCCTGCAGCCCCTTTTCACTATGCGTAATCTGAAAGCGCACAACCTGCCCTTGCTTGAGCACGCGATGTCCCCGACCACGAATCGCACGGAAATGAACAAAGATATCCTCGCCCGTTGAACGGGTAATGAAGCCAAATCCCTTGTTGGCATTGAACCATTTTACGGTACCTTCCTCCCGGTCATCGTTCGCGTCTTCCTGCTCCACAACCCGTGCAGCCGGACGCTGGGCTGAGTCGCCACCACCCAGCCAACCACTGAGCAGAGTCGCCACGAAAGCAGCCAACCAGGTAATACCATACAGGGCCACCATCCGCCCCTCACCCCAAACCTTGCTCCAGCCCTCACTACCGGCAAACTCCGGAGGACTTACCAACAGGGCGACACCCGCCCCTGCCAGCAGCGGAACCGGCAATGCCACTGCCGCTGCGATCCAGACCGTTTTAAAATCAGGTGAACTCATTGAACACAATGCCTTGTATCAGCTTAACATGTTGAAAACGAAACAAATCACGAGGGACTGACACGCAGTCCGACGGCGAATGATAACAAATCATGGTAGAATTGCACGTCCTGTCACAAGGAGACATCCATTGAACGAACTGGAAGAGACTGTCAGCGACCTGCAGGCACGTCTGGCCTTTCTCGATGATACAGTCGAGCAGCTGTCCCGGGCGATCTACCAACAGGCCCGGGAGCTCGAACGTCAGGCACGCACCATTCGACGCCTCGAAGACAAGCTCAAGGCACAGGCCGAGTCCATGATCCGAAAGCCGGAGGACGAACCTCCGCCGCCACATTACTGAGTGGTTGCCTCATCCACGATCCGGCTGCCTGTTTCGGAGCGAGGCCGTGAGGCTGTCAGCTCCAGACTACCGGTACGTCCATTCAGGATGGCTTCAGTCACGGGGCCAATCCAGCAGTGCTCCACGAGACGAGCCAGATCCCGCACTCCCAGCTGTGATCCGACGAGGGCCGCAACCATCTCGTTCGCCGCAGCATCGGGCAGGCTCAGCGACAGGCCCTGTGCACGGGCTTGTTCGCTCAGCTGATGATACCGGCGCTCAATCAGCGTCCTGGCCATGTGCTCATCCAGCGGCCTGAAGGGCAATACTTCCATTCGCCCGAGCAACGCGGCGGGGATGGCGCGCGTCAACTTGGGAAAGATCTGCTCCTTGAGGCTTTCCACAGACAGTCCGGGTGAAGCCTTCCAGATGGAACGAATCTCTTCGGACGCAAGATTGGCCGTCAACACGACTATGGTGTTCCGGAAATCTGTCGCGCGCCCTTCTCCATCGTTGAGAAATCCCTGATCGAATACCTGGTAGAACAGGCTGTGTACATCGGCATGTGCTTTCTCGAATTCATCCAGAAGGACGACCGACCACGGCTGCTTGCGAACGGCCT
>RFIV01000373.1 GCA_003695085.1 Gammaproteobacteria bacterium | reverse complement strand
GCTCACCGCCTGACAGCTGCGCCGGATAGTGAGACAACCTGTTTCCCAGCCCCACCCGTTCCAGCCAGTCGGCGGCCCGCGCCGATGCCTCCTTCACACCGGCCAGAGACAGGGGCAAGGCCACATTCTCCAGAGCCGTCATGTCATCAAGGAGTTGAAACGACTGAAAGACGAACCCCACTCGCCGTGCACGCAAGCGGGCGCGTTCATCCTCTGACAAGCCGCCAAGTGCCGTTCCCAGCAAGTGCACCTCCCCACCCGTGGGCTGATCAAGCCCGGCCAGCAGGCCGAGCAGCGTGCTCTTGCCGGAACCGGAGCGCCCGACGATAGCCAGCCGCTCACCGCCCCTCACCGAGAATGAAATATCGTTGAGGATCTCCATCCGGCCAGAGGCTGTGGTAACGTGATAGCTCACACTGGCAGCTTTCAGTACAAGGGGTTCTTCGACGTGATTCAAAACGGACGCCATCCTTTCAGGTGGGCAGGCGTGCTTCTGCTTGGCCTGCTCTGGGTTCAGCCGGGCTGGGCCCGAACGCTGCTCATACTTGGGGACAGTCTAAGTGCCGCGCATGGCATCCCGCAATCCTCTTCCTGGGTACAGCAGGTGACAATCCGTTTAGAAACAGGCACGTCACCGGTCAAGGTGGTCAATGCCAGCATTTCAGGTGAGACGACGCGAGGCGGCCTGGCACGCCTGCCCGCTCTGCTCGGCTCCCACCAACCGGACTGGGTTCTCATCGAACTGGGCGCCAATGACGGGTTGCGGGGGTTCCCACCGGTGATGATTCGCAGGAACCTGACGGCGCTGATCGAAACGGTCCGCGAACATGGGGCCGAGCCCTTGCTGATGCAGATCATGCTCCCGCCCACGTATGGCAAGCGCTATGTAGAGGCCTTTCAGTCCCTCTACCCTTCAGTCGCAGAGGCTCACAACGTGCCATTGCTTCCTTTCCTGCTCACGCCGCTGGCCGAGCGACCGGACCTCTTTCAGGAAGATGGCCTGCATCCTACCGCTGAAGCTCAGCCTCTTATTGCGGATTTCGTGCTCGATGCCCTGTTCCGTACGCCGATGCTGAAGAACCTTACGCACACTGTCAGAAATTGACTATTCTTTAGTCAGATCATCTGTGCATCGGGGAGAGGGCGATGTTTCTGACTGGTGGCCGGCGGCGGCTCGGGTGGGTCGCTGTCATGTACGCATGCACGATAACCGTGAGTCAGGCAGCCATTCGCAACAATAACCATGTGTTTGCGCTGTCCACACAATGCGAGGCTGGCCTGGAGGCCGTGGCCGGGGCGCTGGGCAAACCGCTGCCCAACCCGGATACGCCGGTCTTCCAGAACCGGCTCCCCATTCACCTCTATGCCAAGACCCTGGATTTCCATGACCAGGTGCGCCAGCTTCAGCAGGCCAATGGCGTGCCCCCGCTCCCGGCCGAAGGGCTCCCCGAAGGCACTGTGCGCCCCCGAAACGTCTACCGCCTTCTGGAAGCCGCCTGTGAGGGATTGTATGCCATTGGCAAGGCACGTGGACTGCAGCCCCCACCCGAGCCCGAGTCTGCGCTGGGCAAGACAACCGATGACAACTATGCGCGTCTCTGGCGCCTGACTCAGCGCATGGCCGCCCTGGTACCCCCGCCTCAGGCCAGCGACGTGGCGCGCGAGCTGGCGCGGGCTGAAAAGGCCCTCGACAACCTGGCCAGCAGTCAGTCCCTGACGACCACCGAAGACATCACCGCCCCCGGCACGCCCTCCACCTCGCCGCGTGCCATGCTGCTGGTAGGCTACCAGGTTCTGCACCTGACGGGGCGCCTTCAAAGGCAGCTTAACGTGGAAGCCATACGACCGGGCAGCGTCAAGACCGGCCAGGTGACCTTGCAGGATCTGTATGACCTCGCCCGGATACTGAATGCCGATCTTCACCGCACCCTGCAGGCACTCCGCCAACCCGGCATCACCGCCGCCCCCGCCCCCGAATCTGCCGACATCGAAACCCTGGCCAGGCGTTGGGCCCAGCTGCGGGACCGCCTGCTAGCCCTGACAGGGAGTGAACCGGTATGAAGTGGCGCGTGTCAGACATCCCCCTGAGCCTGAAGATGGCGGCCGTACCCGCCGTGCTGGTCCTGCTGATGAGTGTTCAGGGCTTCATCAACTGGCGCCTGCAGGACGCCAGCCTTCAGGCAACCCGGGTTTTGTCAGAGGATGTGGAGCCGGTAGCCCGCCTCAGCAGCCAACTGATGATCAACCTGCAGTCTCGCCTGGCACTGCTCGAGCAGCAACTTCGGGCGCCCGCTCCTCAGTTGCTGGAAGCCTACCGTTCGCTGGCGGGAGAAACGCAAACACTCTTTCAGGCACCGGGGTTTGAACGCATCGGGGGCGCAGACAGGATCCGCTCGGACTCGGAGCAGCTGGACAAGCTGTTCCAGGAGGCTATTTACCCGGCCACCACCGAGCGCAGTGAACTCATGCGTACGCTTCAAACCCAGACCCTCCCGGAACTGGTGGAATATGCCGTGCAGATCCGTGCGACACTCGATCTGAATACGGCCGGCGAACTGCCGGACTGGACCATTCTGCTGAGCAATCACATGCAGGCCGCTCTCCTTGCCCTGAATGCCTACGTGGATTCAGCTCAGCCCGAGGATCGGGAGGCG
>RFIV01000372.1 GCA_003695085.1 Gammaproteobacteria bacterium | reverse complement strand
TGAAGATGCTCAGCGTGTTTCCTACAATGAAGCCGTCCGCCTGCTGCAAATGGGGGCAAGCCTGGATGAACTGGTGGATGCCTGCGGCTTGTCCCGGGCGGAAGCCGAACTGATCGCAGCCTTGCAGCGAGCCGATCAGGTCTCCGACTGAGGCGGCGTCCAGCCTTCCGGCTGCCGCCCCTTGAGTACCCACGCAAAGGCGATGACTTCGGCGATAGCACGATAGAGGCCAGCCGGAATTTCATCGCCCAGCTTCAGGTGCATCAGGCTTTTGACCAGCGCCTCGTCCTCGTAGATGGGGACGCCGTGGGCGCGGGCAATCTCCACGATTTCTCGCGCCAACGCATCTTCACCCCTACCCGTCAGTCTGGGTGCCGTTTTGCCATTGTAGAAGAGGGCCAGTGCCTGATCCGTTTCACTCATGAGGTCATACCCGGGTGTCAATATAGTGGCGGGAGATTCCCCGTTGCTCCCGGGGCGGTTCGCCGACCTGTGCAGAGATTTCGCCTACGGAAAGCCCCCAGCGGGTGAGGCCGGCCTCGAGTAACGAGGACTGCCGGTCAACCTGCTGACACAGGATATCATCGGGTGCCCAGAAGTGTGCCGAAACCTGAGCGTCGCAGTACAGGATGCGGGCATGCAGGGTGCCCGAGTCCCCCCACGGAAATGCCAGCGTCACCTGCCACTGTGTGGCCGGCGTGCCGCGTGGACCTTTCTCCACATCACGGCGTGCGACTTGCAGCTCCAGCACATCAGCCTGCCCCTTGTGCTGCCAGGGTAGCTCGGCCACCCAGAGGGTTTGCGGCGTGGCCGGGTCGGGTGTGTTGGACTGGCTGGCCAGCTGGTTGAGCTGCTGCACATGTACACGGGTGAGCAGGCGCGCCAGCACATGCAGCCATTGACCAATATCCAGGGCAGGCTGGCGGTTGGCAGAAGTCTTTTTTGACGCAGAGAGGGCCTGGGTAATCTGGGCCAGCAGCGAGTCAGCACCTTGAGGGAAATCGTGACGGAACAGCATCTCCAGCTGATTGGGGGGCAATTGAAGCGAGCGCGATGCCCTGACGAGGGTTTCCATCACCAACAGCTTGAGATCCGCGGCAGTTGAAGGACTGCCGATAAGGCGTTGCTCGGACCACAGGCCCGCAAACTCCAGCGCCTGCTTCAGCCCCTCCGGGCGGGCCAGGTCGTCCGCTCTGGGTAGGTGGCTGATCAGATACTGTCTCACACCCTCCAGCCCGGCGGAAGGGATACCTGAGCTGCCTTGCGTCACCCCGGATACTGACGAACCGGCGGCCCTGAGTGCATCCGCCGGCACCCTCTGCAGTTGCTGGAGTGATTGAGACAACGGCTGCTCAAGCGGCAACCAGCGACGCAGTGAAGCATGTGCAAGCGCCGCGCGGATCTGAACGGCGCGTTCGGAGTCGGGCGCAAGATGCGCAGGTTGCAGTTGAACCAAGCCCTGGCGGCCAGTCAGAACCGATACCCACTGCCCGGCCTTAAGCCAGTCCGCTGAACCATGACGACCGGGCAGCTGCAGTACCCACTGCTCCAGGGTACCTTGCAGGATCAGGGTTGAGGAGGGGGATTGAGCCGGCAAGTGCGTGGCTGCGGTGGTCGGCGCTGAAGGCCGGATATCGCGGATGAGGTAGATGCCGCTCTTGACCTGCGCCACGGCTGATTGCACCTTCTGAACGCCTTCGGCCAGCTGAGTCAACGCTGGTGGGGAAGAGGGCTGTCCGGGCAGTAGCTGCCGGATAGACTGAGGCGGCACCTGTATACTGGGCATGGCCTTGTTTTCCGGTTATCTGGACAGTAGTTAATGAACTTTAATGAGGTATGTCAAGTTGCAGCCGGGACAAGGTGTTAGCATATTGCCCGAGTGAAACCGGTACCGCATAATGGCCGACTTTTGGGAGAGGGCAGGTTGTATCCGTGAGTGACACGCTGTTGGAAGTCAGGACCCTGAGGTGTGAGCGGGATTTTCGTGTCCTGTTCAAGGATCTGTCCTTCACCGTGAATGCGGGTGACGTGGTTCAGGTCGAAGGACCCAACGGTTCCGGCAAGACCACGCTGCTGCGCATGCTGGCCGGGCTTCTGCCGGTGCATGAAGGCGAGGTTTTCTGGCGTGGAGAACCCATGCAGCGCGTGCGGCCCATGTTTTATGAAGAGCTTCTGTACCTGGGGCACAAGACCGGCGTCAAGGATAGCCTGACGGCATTCGAGAACCTGCGCAGCTGGGCCGCATTGCGTGCACCGGTGTCAGATGATCGCCTCCTTGAGGCATTGGAGCGTGTGGGACTCAAGGGCTTCGAGCACTCGCTGGCCCATAACCTTTCAGCCGGTCAGCAAAGGCGCATTGCACTGGCACGCCTGTTTGTGTCCGATGCGCCCTTCTGGATTCTGGATGAGCCCTTCACGGCCATAGACAAGAAAGGCGTCGCGGAACTGGAAAACCTCATGATTCAGCGGGGCCGGGAAGGCATGGCGGTTCTGATGACCACGCACCACGCGCCGCGTATTGAAGGCGAGCTGAAGAAAGTGACGCTGGGGAGGGTGGCCGCATGAACGCTACTGTCAGCGCCGCCTTTACCGCGCAGTTACGTCGTGACCTGCTTCTGAGCTTTCGCCGTCGACAGGACCTGGCCAATCCACTGATTTTCTTTGTGATCGTGGTCAGCCTGTTCCCCCTGGGCGTCACGCCCGACAAGGAATTTTTGTCGCAGGCGGCCGCAGGCGTGATTTGGGTGGCTGCCTTGCTCGCCACGCTTCTGTCTCTGGACGGGTTGTTCCGTGCCGATTATGAGGACGGCGCACTCGAACAGATGGTGATTGCTCCGCAGCCGCTGTTCATGGTCGTTCTGGCCAAGACCTTGGCCCACTGGCTTGTCACCGGTCTGCCGCTGCTGCTGCTATCCCCCGTGCTGGGGGTCATGATGTTTCTGCCGGCCGATGCCACCGGCGTGCTCATGCTGTCACTGCTGATTGGCACGCCCGTGCTGAGCCTGATCGGCGCTATCGGGGCCGCACTGACCGTCGGGCTGCGTGTCGGAGGCGTGCTGGTCTCGTTGTTGGTGCTGCCGCTCTATATCCCGGTATTGATCTTCGGTACAGGCACGGTTCAGATGGCCATCAACGGCCAACCGTGGACAGGGCATGTAGCACTCATGCTGGCATTTCTGGCTCTGGCAATAGGCCTGGCGCCCATCGCGGCCAGTGCTGCCTTGAGAATTAGTGTATCCAACTGAGAGGACATCGAACCACCATGTGGCAACGTTTCAAAGCTTGGTTTCATAAATGGGCCTCGCCCAAATGGTTCTTTGACATGTCGGCCAGCTGGATGCCCTGGCTAAAGGGCATCGCCATCGCCTGCATGGTGACCGGGGTCATCTGGGGGCTGGCCTTTGCACCGCAGGATTACCAGCAGGGGAACAGCTTCCGCATCATTTACCTGCATGTACCTGCGGCCATTCTGGCCCAGTCCGTGTTCATGATGATGGCTGTAGCGGGGTTCGTGAACCTTGTCTGGCGGCTCAAACTGGCCGATCTGGCCGTCAAGGCCGCCGCCCCCATCGGAGCCTGGATGTGTTTTCTCGCCCTGTTTACGGGAGCGGTCTGGGGCAAGCCGACCTGGGGCACCTGGTGGGTCTGGGATGCCCGGCTGACGTCCATGCTGATCCTGCTGTTTCTGTATTTTGCGGTGATGGCCCTGCACGGAGCCTTTACCGATGCCACCACGGGCGGACGCGCAGCCTCCATCATGGCGATTGTTGGCACCATCAATATCCCGATCATCAAGTTTTCGGTGGAGTGGTGGAACACCCTGCATCAGCCCGCGACCTTCAAGCTGACCGAGAAACCGGCCATGCCGCCCGAGATGTGGGTGCCGCTGCTGATCATGGTGATCGGTTTTTACTGTTATTTTGGCTATCTGCTGCTGTATCGGATGCGCAATGAGGTGATGGAGCGCGAGCAACGTACGCAGTGGGTGCGCGAACTCGTTCGCAAGGGGGTATAAGATGGCCTTTGAATCCTTCTCGGAATTCCTGTCCATGAAAGGACATGGTCTCTACGTTTGGCTGGCCTATGGTGTGGGGCTGGCTGTGCTGATATTCAACTGGATCGCACCAGGGCTGCGCAAGAAGCAGATCGCGCGCGATATTCAACAACAGATACGCCGGGAAGAAAACGCCGGCCAGGAGCGTAATGCATGAATCCGAAACGCAAGCAACGCATGCTGATCATCCTGTTCGTCCTGGGCGGCGTCGGGATAGCGATTGGTCTGGCGCTTTACGCACTCAGCCAGAACATCAATCTCTTCTATTCACCCAGCCAGATAGCGGCGGGTGAAGCACCGAAAGACACCCTGATCAGGGTGGGCGGCATGGTGGAAGAAGGCAGCGTTGAACGCCACAAGGATTCGCTCAAGGTGCAGTTCAACGTTACGGATTTTCAGCATACGATCACGGTGCGCTATGAAGGCATTCTGCCCGACCTGTTCCGGGAGGGGCAGGGGATCGTAGCCATGGGCCGGCTGCGTGATGATGGCACGATCGAGGCCCAGGAAGTGCTCGCCAAGCACGATGAAAAATACATGCCGCCTGAAGTGCAACGGGCGCTGGACAAAGCCGAAGCCGCCAAGGCAGGAGAGTGAGACATGATTCCTGAAATAGGGCACTACAGTCTGGTTCTGGCGCTGGCGGTCACCACGCTGTTGGCAGTGATCCCTCTGGCGGGCGCCTGGATCAATGACGGACTCTGGATGCGCATGGGGCGGCCACTGGCTTATGCGCAGTTCCTGCTGCTGGCAATATCGTTCGGCTTTCTTACCGCTGCGTTCCTGATGGACGATTTTTCCGTACGCTATGTGGCCAACAATTCAAACAGCCTCTTGCCCTGGTATTACAAGTTCAGTGCCGTGTGGGGCGGTCATGAAGGCTCCCTGTTACTCTGGATCATGATCCTGGGCGGCTGGACAGCCGCCGTC
Organism: Gammaproteobacteria bacterium; assembly: GCA_003695085.1. Taxonomy (GTDB): domain Bacteria; phylum Pseudomonadota; class Gammaproteobacteria; order Pseudomonadales; family Oleiphilaceae; genus Thermohahella. The sequence goes on along the minus strand of RFIV01000372.1, from coordinate 9,028 downwards.
GCAGCGTTCAGCAAATCGTTGCCGGAGCCCATGGTCGCACGCGTGCTGAGTGTCATGGGGATTGTGGGCGTTGGATTTCTGAGCTTCATTCTGCTGACATCAAACCCGTTCTTGCGTTATCTGCCCAATGCTCCGCAGGATGGGGCGGATCTGAACCCCCTGTTGCAGGATATCGGCCTGATCATGCACCCGCCCATGCTGTACATGGGCTACGTGGGCTTTTCGGTAGCCTTTGCCTTTGCACTGGCGGCTCTGATGGGGGGCAAGCTGGATGCGGCCTGGGCGCGCTGGTCACGTCCCTGGACAACCGTCGCGTGGGTTTTTCTGACCTTGGGCATCGCACTGGGCAGCTGGTGGGCCTACTATGAGCTGGGTTGGGGCGGCTGGTGGTTCTGGGATCCGGTAGAAAACGCGTCCTTCATGCCCTGGCTGGCTGGCACGGCCCTGATGCATTCGCTCGCCGCGACGGAGAAGCGTGGCGTGTTCAAGACCTGGACGGTTCTGCTGGCCATATTTGCCTTCTCGCTCAGTTTGCTTGGGACTTTCCTGGTGCGTTCCGGCGTGCTCACGTCCGTTCATGCTTTTGCATCGGATCCGGAACGTGGCCGCTTCGTCCTGATGCTGCTGGCGTTGACCATCGGAGGCTCTTTGTTGCTCTATGCCCTGCGCGCGCCTGTAGTCAAGAGCCATATCCGTTATACCGAGCGCTCGCGTGAGGTCTTCCTGCTGATCAACAACATACTGCTGCTGGTGGCGACCGTTACCGTACTCGGTGGTACCTTGTTCCCGCTGATTGCCGAAGCCTTCGGCAAGGAAGTGTCGGTGGGCGCGCCTTATTTCAACACCATGTTCTCGTTCATCGTACCCGTATTGGTGATCGCCATGGGGATCGGCCTCTTCAGCCACTGGAAGGACACGCGCCCGGGGACCTACGGACGGCGCATTCTGCCGCTGGCCATTGCGGGCACGGCAGGTGGGATCGGAATTCCCCTGATTTACGGGGAGTGGGAATGGAGTGCTGGACTGGGCAGCTTTATCGCCATCTGGCTCGCGACAGCACAGTTGTGGGATGTCTGGGAAAAATCCAGCGGCAAATCAGGCGTTGTCGCCGGCTTCAAACGGCTGTCACGCAGCTACAAGGGGATGGCGACTGCACACCTCGGTCTCGCGGTCACCATTCTCGGAGCGGCCATTGTCTCCAGCTACACTGAGGAACGCGATGTCAGGGTGGATACAGGTACCCAAGTGGAAATGGCCGGCCTGACGTTTGTCTTTGATGGCATCCAGGAACTCAAGGGGCCCAATTATGTGGCTGACCAGGGGATTTTTCACGTGCTGGATGAAGGCAAGGAAATTGCCGTACTGCATCCTGACAAGCGTCGTTACCTGGCAACCGGGCAAGTGATGACCGAGGCGGCTATCGACTGGGGTATTCTCCGCGACGTATACGTAGCCTTGGGTGAACCGCTTGAAGGCACGACCTGGGCCGCGCGCATTCAGTACAAGCCTCTCGTGCGCTTCCTCTGGTTGGGGGGCTTGCTCATGGCTATTGGCGGTACACTGGCCATCCTCGATCGTCGTTACCGAATCCGGGTCAAGGCCAACAAGGCCAGAACGTCTGTGGGTGAATCTGATGCCGGCGGTACACAGCCGGCCAAGGCCTGAAGGAGATCGGCATGAATCGACGCGTACTGCTGTTCATACCCTTTGTCATTTTTGTGGGGTTGTTCTTTCTGTTCAACTGGGGCATGGATCAGGATCCGACCAAGCTGGAGCTCGCCCGCAAGGACCAGCCCGTACCAGCCTTTGTGCTGCCGGATCTTCACGACCCTTCAAAGACGCTGAATCAGGAGATTTTCAAGGGCAAGGTGTCCCTGCTCAATGTTTGGGCTACCTGGTGCCCGACATGTCGGGCAGAGCATCCGTATCTGGTCAGGATTCATGAAACCGGCCAGGTACAGATGGTGGGACTGGATTACAAGGATGAACGAGAGGCCGCGCTCAAGTGGTTGAATGATCTGGGCAACCCGTATGACATCAGTTTGAGTGATCAGGAAGGTCGTTTTGGTTTGGACCTGGGTGTATACGGGGCACCGGAAACGTATGTGATCGACAAGCAGGGCATAGTGCGCTATCGACATGTCGGGGCGGTCGATGACAAGGTCTGGAAGGAAATCCTGTTGCCCATGGTGCGCAAGTATCAGAAGGAGGGGGTATGAGAGCGGTAATGTATGCGGCCTGCGTACTGCTCTTCAGCTCGCAGGTCTGGGCAGCTATCGATGCCTATGAGTTCAAGAGTGAAGAAGACCTCAAGCGCTATGAGCGGCTGACGTATGAACTGCGCTGCCCGAAATGCCAGAACAACAATCTGCGCGACTCCAACGCGCCGATAGCCAAGGATCTGCGCCGGGAAATCCACCGCATGATCAATGAAGGCAAGACCGACGACGAGATCATTCTCTTCATGGTTGAGCGTTATGGAAATTTCGTCCTGTACCGGCCGCCGGTCAATGAGTCCACCTGGATTATCTGGTTTGGTCCGGCTGTGGCCTTGCTGCTGGGTGTGGCGGGCGTGTGGTGGGTGGCTCGTCGTCGCTCGGCAGCTGCCGGGCCGGGCGCTGCGGGTGATGATCTGACTGAAGACGAAAAACAGCGCCTGGAGGCCTTGTTGGGCAGCGGACAGGCGTCAAAGGAGACTGATAAATGACAGTATTCTGGATCTCTGCCATCGTCCTGACGTTGTTGACGTTGGTGGTGATACTCTATCCACTTTGGCGCCAGAAGCGCTCTGACGATGTGGATCAGGCGAAGCTGAATCTGGCGCTTTACGAAGACCGTGTGGAAGAGCTGAAGAACGAGCATGCTGCCGGAGCGATTTCGGATGACGAGCTCGCGCAGTTATCAGCCGAAGCCAAGAAGGCCCTGCTCAATGATGTCGACCCGGAGGAGCTGAAGCGGCAAGGCATGGCTGCACAAGGACGTCGTGCACCTCTCGTGGTCGTTACCTTCATTGTGGTAGTCGGCCTTTCGGTGGTGCTTTACAAAAAAATTGGGGCCTATGATCAGGTCCAACAGGCTCAATGGCTCACCCAGACTCAACATGAAATGTCCGGCCAGGGAGACATGGACAGCATGTTGGCCACGCTGGAATCTCGCCTGGCGGAAAATCCTGACAATGTAGATGGCTGGCTTTTGCTGGCGCGCTCCTACATGCAGATCAAGCGTTATGACAAGGCTGCCATGGCGTGGAAGCAGTTGGCTGCGGCCATGAAAAAGGCGGGTGAAGATCACGCACCGGCACTTGGGCTGCATGCCCAGGCGCTGTTCCTGTCCGGAGCTTCGAGGGACGCCGTGATGCAAGCCGCCAATGAGGCGCTGGCGGCAGATCCGGAAGAAGTTTATACACTGGGACTGCTGGGTGGCATGGCCATGCAGTCGGGTGAATTTACCAAGGCGATCGAGTACTGGCAGCGAGTCCGGGCGAAGGAAACCGATCCCGCCCAGATTCAGGCAATTGACCAATCCATCGCCCAGGCGCGAGAGATGGCAGTCAAGGCTGGCCAGCTGAGTGAAGCGGATTTGCCCAAGGCGCCCGAATCATCAGCCGGCGCAGCCCTGAAAGTACGGGTGGACATTCCGGCGAACCTCAAGGCGAACCTGACCGGCAATGAGACACTGTTCGTGCTTGCGCGTCCGGTAGGTGGAAGAATGCCCCTTGCCGTCGTGCGCAAGACAGTCGGTGACCTGCCGCTGGAGGTCACACTGGATGACTCCATGGCCATGGGGCCCATGGCTAAATTGTCAACCGTTCCGGAAGTGGAAGTGGTGGCCAAGGTGTCCCGCTCGGGCACGCCCCAGTCACAGCCGGGGGATCTGGAGGTGGTTGCCGGCCCGATCAAGGTGGCGGAAACCAAGGCTCCGATTACCATTTCCATTGATAAAGTCGTGCAATAGGTCGCTGCTCATCAGGTGTACCGAGGAAAAGCCACCCTGGATAGGGTGGCTTTTTTGTAGCGTCAGCGCGTCTGGCTGTCGTGCTTGTTTCGATAGATCCTCGCGGACTCCACATCAGCCTTGTGATGCAGCCGGGCACGCTCGCGCAGGGTCACAACGCCGTCCGATTTGGCGCGCCTCTCCATGCGCCTCAGTTCTCGTTGCCCCTTCACCAGACGCGCTGTTTCACGCGCCGTCAGCTCGCCATTTGCAACGCCCTGAACAATCCGGTGCTTCTGGTGAGTTTCACGTATATCCAGGCCGGGTGTGCCTGCCCAGCTGGCTGATGCCAGAAAAAGTGCGCCAATCAGGCCTGTCATCATCAGTCTTGTTTTCATAGTCAGATCCTCTGCAAAAGTGGTGTTCATAACATCGTGCTGTGCCTTGCTGTTGTATAAAACAGGCGAGGCTTTCAGTGGTTGACACGATTACGACCTACGTAGGAGTGCGTATGCTGCCGACTGGACTATGCTTAGAAAGTCCTCATACGTAGAAAGGAGTGAAGGCATGCATCAGCGGCCGGTCCCCCAGGTTTTGACAGCTTTCGGAACAGCGCTAGCAGTAGGTGTAATCGCCTCATTGGCCGGCGCAGCCATGTGGGGAAGTGTGCTGGCTGGTATCGCTGCAGCGGCAGCGGTTGGTGTGTCGGGGCTTCGTGCACTGCGTTCGGAACGCGTGGACCAGACAGCAGCCGGCCAGACGGATGACCGCTCACTGAGCGAGAAGCTGTCGAAAGTCACCTGCCAGAATGCGATCGCTGCCGCAAACATGGCATTCGGGGCAGGCCAGCTCAGGGAACGGGTGGAAGCGCGCCGGGAGGCTGCCCGGGAAGTCGAGGACGCCGGGCAGGAAATGGTCATGGCGGTTCACCGCACACTTGAGTGTACTCACGAGGCTGCCGATCAGTCTGTGGAAATGGCGCATGAGGCACGAGAAGGCGCACAGACGCTGCGACACGTGCTGGATAGCATGCGACAACTGCATGAGGACAGCGCTGACGTGAGTGAGGATATCGCTGCGCTTTCCGGCCGCGTTGATGAGATTCAGAGTGTGACAGCGGTGATCGATACCATAGCCAGCCAGACCAATCTGTTGGCACTGAATGCGGCCATTGAGGCTGCGCGGGCTGGCGAGCATGGGCGCGGGTTTGCCGTGGTGGCGGATGAAGTCCGCCAACTGGCCGCCCGCACCACGCAATCGACGGAGGAAGTGGCCGAGCGCATTCGGGATATTCATGAATACATGGCACGAGTGGTGGAAAGAATGAATGGGTTGGCTGAACAGATTCAGAAAAATGCCGAGGCGTTCGAAAGCCTGTCCGGCGGCTTGGGCGATCTGGCAGCCAGGGCGGAAGCCAGTGGGAGCAGCGTCAGTGCCATCCAGGCGGACATGAACAGTGTGGAGGCCCAGGTTCAGAGAATCTTTGCGGTCGTCCATGATCTGCGGGAAGGTCTGGACAAGGACAGGGCGGGCGTTCAGTCGCTGGCAGATGATGCCGAAAAGCTCTCGCAGTTGGCCGAGCAGGGAAGTGAGGCATTGGCGGAAGTCGCGCTCGACCCCTACCATCAGCGCGTGTTCGAGCTGGCGCGCAAGCTTGCGGACGATATTGCGCAGCAGGTTGAAGCGGAAATCGCGGCGGGCCATGTCAGTGAATCCGATATCTTTGATCGGAACTACCAGCCCGTCCCGGGTACCAACCCACAAAAATACCGCACCCGTTACGATACCTTGTTCGATCGCATTCTTCCTCCGCTGCAGGAGCCTGCACTTCAGGCAATTCCAGGGCTGGTCTATGCCATCGCGACAGATCCGAAGGGCTATGTCCCCACCCACAACGCGCAGTTTGCCCATCCGCCCTGCGGCGACCCGGATGTTGATCTCGTGAAAAGCCGCAGCAAAAGGATCTTCGATGACCCCACGGGTTCCCGGTGCGGCAACCACCAGAAAAAACTGCTACTGCAGACGTATCGCCGCGATACCGGGGAAATCATGCACGATCTCTCAGTGCCGATCTATATCAATGGGCGCCACTGGGGCGGTGTCCGCGTGGGCTATCGCCCCGAGTAGGGCAAAACACTGATATAGATCAAATGTATACCCGATATATCGGCCATATATTTCATTTATCTGGCCGCTTTTCATAGAATGGAACCCGTTCACATAAGCGGTGCGCTTGAACCCGGCGCATCACACCCTGTGTTTGTATCTTAAAGGAAAGCACTTATGTCCAAATACCTTGATCTGGTCAAAGCCAAGCAAGCCCTGATCGAAGCAAATGGTGAAGGCTGGCGCGATATTGAAGCTGAAGCTGCAGTTCGCATGGATCTGCAAAACCGCTTCAAGACTCATCTGGATATCGCCAAGTACACGGCCAAGATCATGCGCGAAGACATGGCTGCGTACGACGCGGACAGCTCCAAGTACACCCAGTCTCTGGGTTGCTGGCACGGTTTTATCGGGCAGCAGAAGATGATCTCCATCAAGCGTCGGTTTGGCAGCACCAAGCGTCGCTACCTGTACCTGTCCGGCTGGATGGTTGCTGCACTGCGCTCCGAGTTCGGCCCGCTGCCTGACCAGTCCATGCACGAGAAGACGGCTGTTTCTGACCTCATTCGTGAGCTCTACACATTCCTCAAGCAGGCCGATGCCTGGGAACTGAACCACCTGTTCCGTGAGCTGGATGCTGCGCGTGAGGCCGGTGACAAGGCCAAGGAAGAAGAAGTCATCAACAAGATCGACAACTTCGAAACACACGTTGTGCCCATCATTGCGGATATCGACGCTGGTTTCGGTAACGCAGAAGCGACTTACCTGCTGGCCAAGAAGTTCATCGAAGCAGGTGCATGCTGTATCCAGATTGAAAACCAGGTATCTGACGAGAAGCAGTGTGGTCACCAGGACGGCAAGGTGACTGTACCGCACGAAGACTTCCTGGCGAAGATCCGTGCCGTTCGCTACGCATTCCTCGAGCTGGGTGTGGATGATGGCGTGATCGTAGCACGTACCGACTCTCTGGGTGCCGGCCTGACCAAGCAGATCGCTGTGACCAACGAGCCGGGCGACATCGGCGACAAGTACAACGCATTCCTGGACGGCGAGTACATCAACAGCGCTGACGACATCGATAACGGTGATGTGGTCATCAAGGCGGAAGGCAAGCTGAAGAAAGTCAAGCGCCTGCCGTCCGGCCTGTTCTGCTTCAAGCCGGGTACCGGTGAAGACCGCGTGGTTCTGGACTGCATCACCTCTCTGCAGAACGGTGCCGACCTGCTGTGGATCGAAACCGAGAAGCCTCACGTTGGTCAGATCGCCGGCATGGTGAACCGCATCCGCGAAGTAGTACCGCATGCCAAGCTGGTCTACAACAACTCTCCGTCCTTCAACTGGACGCTGAACTTCCGTCAGCAGGTATTCGACGACTGGGCAGCCGAAGGCAAGGATGTATCTGCATACGACCGCGACCGTCTCATGGCACGCGAGTACGACGACACCGAGCTGGCTGCAGAAGCCGATCGTCGTGTGCAGAACTTCCAGGCGGACGCTTCTCGCGAAGCGGGAATCTTCCACCACCTGATCACGCTTCCGACTTACCACACCGCTGCGCTGTCTACCGATGAGCTGGCGAAGGGCTACTTCGGTGACGAAGGTATGCTGGCCTATGTGGCAGGCGTACAGCGTCGTGAAATCCGCGAAGGCATTCCGACCGTCAAGCACCAGGACATGGCAGGTTCCAACATCGGTGACGACCACAAGGAATACTTTGCCGGTGAAGCCGCGCTGAAGGCGGGTGGAAAGGACAACACCATGAACCAGTTCGAGAACATCTGAACCGGTAAAGGTGAAACCTTGAAGTAATAAGGGCCGCATATGCGGCCCTTATTCGTTGAGCATCAGTTGTTCAGGTAGACCCAGTCGAAATACTCCCTGAGCTCATTGAGCACCAGGCGTTCGAACGGGTCTGTCAACTCGAACAAACGATTTTCCTTGGACGCAACCATGTTTTGAGTCACCTCCTCAATCGAACGTTACAAGCCAGATTGAACAACACACTCAACCTGCGGCGTGGTGCCGCAGGTTTTTTAATAGGGGCGGGAAGGCAAATCTCAAGAGGCAGGTTTGGGCTGTGCGTCGAAGGCCTGACCGTTGACGCCCACGCTGTCCGGCCCCATGAGATAGAGATAAACCGGCATGATGGCTTCCGGTGCGGCGTTGTTGTTCGGATTTTCGGCCGGGTAGGCCTTGGCACGCATGTTGGTACGTGTGGCACCGGGGTTGACCGAATTCACGCGCACATGATAGTTGGGATCGTCCATTTCATCCGCCATTACCTGCATGAGGCCCTCGGTGGCGAACTTTGAAACGGCATAGGCGCCCCAGTAGGCTCGCCCCTTGCGGCCCACACTGGAGGATGTGAAGATCACGGATGCATCTTCAGAGGCCCTGAGCATGGGAATGAGTGCCTTGGTCAGCATGAAGGCGGCGTTCACGTTGACGTGCATGACTTTCATCCAGGTATCCGGATCATAATGATCCAGGGGAGAGCGCATGCCCAGGATGGCCGCATTGTGGAGCAGGCCGTCCAGTCGGCCAAATTCGTTCTCCACGGCATTGGCTACTTCCTGGTAATCCTTGTAGGCACTGGATTCCAGGTTGACAGGCAGAATGGCCGGTTGTGCGCCCCCAGCCGCTTCTATTTCGTCGTATACGGCTTCCAGTTTGCTGGTGGTGCGTCCCAGCAACAGCACGGTGGCACCGTGGCGGGCAAAGGTCAGGGCAGCGGCCCGGCCAATACCATCGCCGGCACCGGTAACAAGGATGACCCGATCCTTGAGCAGATCGGGTCGCGCTTCATATCTGTGCATCATCAATCCTGATTCAGTGTCTTGGATAACAAAGAGTATAACGCCTTCGGCGAGGAGAGGGTGACATCCGCCCCCCAGCTTGCCGGATTTTCATTGGCTGAAATGTAACCCCAGGCTGCCGCAATCGTCGGGCAACCAGCTGATTGGCCTGCTTCAATGTCGCGGGGGTGGTC
>RFIV01000050.1 GCA_003695085.1 Gammaproteobacteria bacterium | reverse complement strand
GCTTTTGGAGAGAATGGCACCTCATAGAGCGATCAGAACCAGATAGAAATGCGCATAATATGTATTATGTTAAATATGGGGTGTAAGTGGAAAGGCAGAGAAGTCTGTGAGGCACATCAAGAGCCATAATGTTGCAGGCGTTTCTTCTTTGAGGGTGGATTGCGGGTACGCGTAAAAACAGAAGTAATACAAACACTCAGCAATGTGCTGGGGAGGATTGGTCGGGACGGCAGGATTTGAACCTGCGACCACCTGCACCCCATACAGGTGCGCTACCAGACTGCGCTACGCCCCGACTCGGGAAAGGTCGCTGATTGCCTCAGCGGGTGCGAATATTACATGAGCCTTTTCAAAAAATAAAGCCCTGAATAAACAAAAACTTCATGGCCCATCCAGCACGTGCAGAACCTCCTCAAGCTCGACAATCATCTGCCGAATGAGTTGGCGGGTCTGCGAGATATCTTCCTTGGTATCACTGCCTTCAAGTTTCTGCTTGGCACCACCAATCGTATAGCCCTGATCGTACAGCAAGCTGCGGATCTGGCGAATGGTCAGGACATCCTGGCGCTGGTAGTAGCGGCGGTTTCCCCGCCGCTTCACAGGAGAAAGTTGCGGGAACTCCTGCTCCCAGTAACGCAGTACATGCGCCTTGACCTGACACAGTTCGCTGACCTCACCAATGGTGAAGTAGCGCTTGCCGGGAATGGGTGGCAGTTCGTTATTGTGACTCGGTTCCAGCATAGGCTTCCACTTTTGCCTTCAACTTCTGCCCCGGCCGAAAGGTCACGACCCGACGAGCGGTTATCGGAATTTCCTCGCCCGTCTTCGGGTTGCGCCCCGGCCGTTCCTTCTTGTCGCGCAGATCAAAGTTGCCAAAACCAGAGAGCTTGACCTGCTCATTCTGGCTCAGCGCAGTACGGATCTCGCTGAAAAACGCCTCGACCATTTCCTTGGCTTCACGCTTGTTCAGACCTACCTCCTGATACAGACGTTCGGCAATATCCGCTTTGGTCAGCGCAGGCATGGCTCAACTCCTCAGTGTTGCATTGAACTCCGACTTCAGTGCGTTGAGGATGGAATTGACATACTGGTTGACTTCATCATCCGTCAATGTCCGCTCCGGATGCCGCCACGTCAAGCCTACGGCGCAGCTCTTGTGATCCGGCTCCACATTTTCGCCTTCGTAGACGTCAAACAGAATCTGGCTGATGCACCAGTCGCCTGCGTGTGCACGTATCACTTCCAGTATACGGCTCCAGGCTACCTGCTTTCCGACTACGATGGCGATATCCCGCCGAACCTCCGGGAACCTGGAGATTCCCTGGTAGGCAGGCACCTCACCACACATAATCTCGTTCAAGCATAGCTCAAAGATTCCGGTTCGGCCATTCAAGTTAAGCATTTTATTAAGTTCTGGGTGCAAGATCCCAAAATGCCCGACTTTTTTTGCGTTTACGAGTACATCTGCCCCCTGCCCCGGATGCAGCATTTTCAGCTCCGAGCGGCTCCAGGCAATGTTCTCACTCATCACCCCGGCGCGTCCAAGCAGGCTTTCCACGACGCCCTTGACGTCGTAGAAATCAATCTCGTCCTTTCCACCAAACCAGGATTCGGGGCTGCGGCGTCCGGTCAGGATGCCCGCCAGCATGGGCTCCTGGCTCAAGTGCTCTCCCTGACCAACAAACCGCAGTCCGCTTTCAAACAGCCGGACACGGGATTGTTGACGGGCCTGGTTATAGGCGGCTGTTTTCGCCAGACCGGGAACCAGCGAAGTTCGCATGACGCTCATGTCGGAGGCGATCGGATTGGCCAGCTCGACTGATTCAAACTCGGGCAACATCGCGGCCTGGATTTTACCGTCCACAAAGGAGTAGGTGATGGCCTCGCTGAATCCGAGTGTCTGCAGATGCTGTTTCAGCACTTGCAGCGGTGTTCTGCGCTCATCGACAGGCTTGATGCGCAGATGGGCATTGGGCGTGCTCTCCGGGAAGTTGTCGTAGCCATACAAGCGGGCCAGCTCTTCGATCAGATCCACGTCCAGCCGGATATCGAACCGGTGAGACGGTGGCCGGAAACTCCAGCCGTCCTCATGAACCTTTTCGGCGACTATCTTCAGGCGAGCGAGCTTTTCCTCAACCTGAGTCTTGGTCAGCGAAATGCCCAGCCGGCGTGCCACGTCGGCATGTTTCAGGCGGACCAGCTCGCGCTTGGGCAGGTAATCGGGATCCTCGGCGGCAAACGTCGGCCCCGGTTCGCCCCCGCAGATGTCCAGAAGCAGCTGTGTCGCCCGTTCAATGGCGCGCTTCTGGTGTTCGGGATCCACGCCCCGCTCGAAGCGATGCGAGGAATCCGTGTGCAGCCCAAAACGACGTGCCTTGCCTGCAATGTGTTCGGGTGCAAAAAAAGCACTTTCAAGCAGTACATCACGCGTACTGGCGCCGATTCCGCTGTGTTCGCCCCCCATGATACCCGCCATGGCCAGTGGTCGTTGCTCGTCCGCTATCACGAGCACATCAGGCTGCAGGGTAATTTCCTGGCCATCGAGCAGCACGAGTTTCTCCTCGGGCTGCGCCCAGCGTACACGGATTCGCCCGTTGAGCTCAGCGAGGTCAAAGGCATGCATGGGCTGTCCAAGCTCCAGCATCACAAAGTTGGTGATGTCGACAACCGGATCAATGCTGCGGATACCCGAACGACGCAGTTTTTCGATCATCCACTGGGGCGTGGGCCGGGTTACATCCACGTTACGGACAATACGGCCTGCATAGCGTGGACAGGCCTCTGGTGCTTCCAGGCGAACTTCGAAGACATCATTGTGCCTGGCGGGCACTGATTCCTGGTGAGGCTCGTCGAACGGGATGTTGTTCAGCGCCGCCACTTCCCGGGCGATTCCAAGCACGCAAAGGCAGTCGCTTCGATTCGGGGTGAGGTCTATGTCGATGACTGCGTCGTCGAGATTCAGCCAATTGCGCAGATCTTCACCCACCGGAGCGTCCTCCTGAAGCTCCATGAGTCCGTCATTGGCATCTGATATGCCCAGCTCGCTCTCGGAGCACAGCATGCCGAAGGATTCCTGCCCGCGGAGCTTGGCCTTCTTGATGCGAAAATCGCCCGGCAGCACCGCGCCCACTTCGGCGAAAGGCACCTTGAGCCCTTCTCTGACATTCGGTGCACCGCAAACCACCTGCACCGTTTCCCGACCGTTCGTCACCTGACAAATGCGGAGCTTGTCCGCATCCGGGTGCGGTTGAACGGACAGGACGTGGCCGACAACCACCCCGATG
>RFIV01000371.1 GCA_003695085.1 Gammaproteobacteria bacterium | reverse complement strand
GGCCTCCCTGTTCAACATCAACCTGCTGCTGGATGGCATGGGCTGGCGTCCACTGTCCCATGAGCACGATTACCAGGCCGTCTGGCACCGGATTGGCGAGACCCTTTTCCAACAAGAACTGACCTCACTCAACACAACTCATCCTGCACAGGGAGATGCCCCATGAAACGCTTCTGGCTGGACACCATCCTCCTGCGCCCCTGGCTGTCACTGCTGATCGGCATCCTGCTGGTCGGTGCGGCCGGTTACGGCGCCAAGAACCTGTACTTCCGCGGGGATTACAAGATCTACTTCGACAAGGACTTCCCGCAGCTGATCGCCTACGAGAAGATGCAGAACGTTTTCAACAAGAATGAAAACGTCGCCATTATCGTGGCGCCGAAAGATGGCAACGTCTTCACGCGCGAAACGCTCACCTTCATCAAGACCCTGACAGATGAAGCCTGGCAAACGCCCTTCTCCTCGCGGGTGGACTCCATCGCCAACTACCAGCATACGGAAGCTGAAGAAGACGACCTGATCGTTGAGGATCTCATCCTGGATGCGGCCGATCTGGATGATGAAAAGATTGCCAAAGTCCGGGAGATCGCCCTGAATGAGCCTCTGTTGGTCGGCCGGCTGGTGTCCGACAGGGGGCATGTCGCCGTGGTAAACGTCACGGTGCAGCTGCCCGAAGAAGACAAGACGGCCAAGATCATGAAGATTGTGGCCTTTACCAAGGACCTGACTGCCCGCCTGCAACAGCAGTACCCGGATATCGACATCTATCACGCCGGCACGGTGCTGATGAACTACAGCTTCGCGTCCGAAGCCCAGCGAGACGGGGAAACGCTGATTCCGCTCATGTTCCTGGCCATCGTCATCATGCTCATCCTGATGATGAAATCCTTCACCGGCACCTTCGGCACCGTGTTCATCATTGTCCTGTCCGTAGTGGCCACCATGGGCCTCACGGGCTGGGCGGGCATCTTCCTGAGTACGGCCACCGTCAATGCCCCCACCATCATCATGACCCTGGCCGTGGCGGATTGCGTGCACCTCATTTCCACCATGCTGTTCCGCATGAGCCGGGGCGAGAGCAAGGCCGATGCCCTGCGTCATGCCATGCAGATCAACCTGGTGCCGATCTTCATCACCAGTGCCACCACCGCTATCGGTTTTCTGACCATGAACTTCTCGGATGTGCCGGTGTTGCGTGACCTGGGCAACGTCACCGCACTGGGGGTCATGCTCGCCTTTGCCTTCACCGTCACCCTGCTCCCGGCCTTGCTGATGATTCTGCCGGTCCGGGTGAAGCACGTGGAACAGCGCAGCACGCGCATGGAGGCCTTCGGCGACTGGGTGATCCGTCATCGCCGGGTACTGATGCCGGCCATGGCCATTCTCATGGTGGTCTTTGCCAGCTTCATCACGCTCAACAAGGTGAATGACGAGGCCGTGAAGTACTTCGCCAAGCACACCGAGTTCCGCCAGTCCGTGGACTTCATGCAGGACAATGTCAGCGGCATGGGGCGCATGGACTTCGCCATCTATACCGGCCAGACCAGCGGCATCAACAACCCTGACGTGCTGAGCAAACTGGACGCCTTTGCCCGGTGGCTGGAAAGTCAGCCGGAAGTGGACCATGTGGACACCATCACCCACACCTTCAAGCGCCTGAACAAGAACATGCACGGGGACGATCCGGCCTATTACAGGCTGCCCGAGAATCAGGAGCTGGCGGCCCAGTACCTGCTCATGTATGAAATGTCCCTGCCCTACGGGCTGGACCTGAACAACCAGCTCAATATCGACAAGTCGTCGGTGCGCCTGGTGGCGACCATGAAGAACCTGGGCTCCAAGGAGTTTACCGCTTTCGAGGCCCGCGCCTATGACTGGTTCCGCGAGCATGCGCCGGACCTGAAGATGGAAGCCGCCAGCCCGTCGCTCATGTTCGCTCATATTGGCGAAATCAACATGAAGAGCATGCTCGAAGGCATGCCGGTTGCCTTCCTGCTCATTTCCCTGCTGCTGGTCTTCTCGCTGCGCAGCTGGAAGCTCGGCGTCCTCAGCCTGCTGCCCAACATTGTACCCGCCCTGATCGGCTTCGGCATCTGGGGGCTGGTCTCCGGCGAGATCAACCTGGGCCTGGCCGTGGTCGCCAGCATGAGTCTGGGCATCATCGTGGACGACACCGTGCACTTCCTGTCCAAGTACCGCCATGCCCGGGTCGATGAAGGTCTGGATGCGGTGGAAGCCGTGCGCTACGCCTTCGCCAGTGTGGGCCGCGCCCTCTGGGTGACCACCGTGGTGCTGGCCGTGGGCTTTGCCGTGCTCACGCTGTCCAGCTTCCGCCTCAACTCCGACATGGGCCTGCTCACCGGCATCATCATCGTCACGGCGCTGGCCGTGGACTTCCTGTTCCTGCCGGCCATCCTGATCATGTTCGACAAGAGCACGTCCGCACCGGCCCGCCCGACCGGAACCCCGACAACCACCGAACTGACTCATACCAAGGGAGAAACGCACCGTGCAAAAGACACTGCTGAACTGGTTTAACACCTGCCTCGTGGCGCTAGCCCTGATTGCCGGGCTGGCCCATGCCGAGACCCCGGAAGAAAAGGGCCTCGCCATCGCCAAGGAGCGCAAGGCCCGCAATACCGGCTGGGGCGACACCGTGGCCGAAGCCCGCATGATCCTGCGCAATGCCCAGGGCGAGGAAAGCGTCCGCCGCATGCGCATCAAGTCCCTGGAGGTTCAGGGCGACGGGGACAAGGGCCTGACCATCTTCGACGAGCCGCGTGACGTGGCCGGTACCGCCTTTCTCAACTTCAGCCATGCCACCGAACCGGATGAGCAGTGGCTCTACCTGCCCGCCCTCAAGCGCGTCAAGCGCATCAGCTCGCGCAACAAGTCCGGCCCCTTCATGGGCAGCGAGTTTGCCTATGAAGACCTGAGCAGCTTCGAGGTGGAAAAATACACCTATCGCTACCTGCGCGATGAAACCCTGGACGGCATGGACTGCTTCGTGGTGGAAAGCAAACCGGTGGACAAGTATTCCGGCTATACCCGTCTCATTACCTGGGTGGACAAGGCCCACTACCGCCCGATCAAGGTGGAGTTCTATGACCGCAAGGGCAGCCTGCTGAAAACCCTGACACTGAAGGACTATCGCCAGTACGAAGGCAAGTTCTGGCGCGCCCATCACCTGACCATGATCAACCATCAGACCGGCAAGAGTACCGAGCTGTTCACGGACAAGCTCCAGTTCCACACCGGTCTGACCGATGCCGATTTCAACAAGGCCGCGCTCAAACGCGCTCGCTGACAGGAGGCCCGCGTGAAAGCCATACCGCTTTTCGGGTGGTTGATTGCCGCCCACCTCGTCACCGGTGCTCAGGCCGCTGAGTGGCGAGGCCACCTCGGTGCCGAGGTGCGTCTCTTCACCCAGTCTGCGGCCTGGCCGGGCCAGGATGATCAGCAGCACTCCGTGTATGCGGAACCCGAGTGGTACACCAGCTGGAACGACCGCACGGACAGCCTCACCGTCAGGCCCTTTTTGCGCGTGGACAGTGCCGACAGCAAACGCACCCATGCGGATGTCCGTGAACTGCTCTGGCTCCATGCCGAGCGGGACTGGGAAACCCGGGTGGGCGTGAGTAAGGTGTTCTGGGG